>CBFGOM010000131.1:0-18045 GCA_965650385.1 uncultured Oscillatoriaceae bacterium | reverse complement strand
GGGGGGGTTTATTAAGGAGATGGGGGAGATGGGGAAGATGGGGAAGATAGGGAGGATGGCTCTTGTGACTTGGCTCTGCCGAGTCGCGGGCATTTTGCGGCTCTGCTGCCTGATAGGGAACTGGAGGCAGAGCCTCCAGATGGGGTGACTCGGCAAAGCCAAGTCACGAGGACTTACCCTCCCCATCTCCCCCATCCTCCCTAACAATAAAGCCCGTACCCCTCTATGAGAGTGGGTCATTTTTTGGTAGGTTAGGAAGCAGAGCAATTAATTAACCGATATTTGCTCTAGTTTCAACCCTGATTACTAGACCACTGCTGTCAAAGGAAGAAAAAAAAATGACAATTATTTTTCAACTGGCTCTTGCCGCTCTGGTTTTCTTGTCTTTTGTGATGGTCGTGGGCGTTCCTGTCGCTTATGCCTCTCCCCAAAACTGGGATCAATCTAAACCCCTGCTGTTCATTGGTTCGGGTGTTTGGTTTGCTCTGGTGATTTTGGTGGGAGTTTTAAACTTTTTGGTGGTATAAGCACCCTGCTATTTGGGGCAGTGATCGAAAGGTGCAATGGGCGATCGGTGTGATGCCGATAGTCTTTTGTCCTTTCGATTTGCGATCGCCCATTGTACAGGGGAAGCCTGAACGCTTACCCCTAACCTTTTATCGATAATCAATTAGACCTAAAACTAATATGGCGGTTTTTGAGGGAACGTTTACCCAGACTGAAGGCTTGCGCTTTGCGATCGTGATCAGTCGCTTTAACGATTTAATTGTAGGCAAACTATTACAAGGCTGTGAAGATGCTCTCAAGCGTCACGGTGTGGATGTAGATCCCCAGGGGACTCAGGTGGATTATGTCTGGATTCCCGGGAGTTTTGAAGTGCCCATTGTGGCGCGTCAACTCGCTCTTTCTGGGCGTTATGATGCCGTGATTTGCTTGGGTGCAGTGATCCGAGGTCAAACACCTCATTTTGATTATGTCGCAGCAGAGGTCTCAAAAGGAATTGCAGCGGCTGGATATCAGACGGGAGTGCCGGTGATTTTTGGCATTATTACCGCAGATACAATGCAGCAAGCCCTAGAACGGGCGGGGGTGAAAAGTAATAAGGGCTGGGACTATGGGATGAATGCCCTAGAAATGGCGAGTTTAATGCGGCGCTTAAATCAGGTAGGTCCCACAGAAGGGACGGCTTCTCATGCAGCAGCCCTCGGCAGTGGCGATCGCTCGTTACCGGCTTCTTCCTTCAATCCTTCTCGCTCTGCCCAGGTTTCTACCAATGTCGAAGGTGCATAAGCCTTGGCTGTTGGTCGTTTCAGGGCTTTCAGCATCGCTCAAAAAATTTTTTGAGCGATCGCCTTGACAAACCCTATGGAATCTGCCATACTAATAAAGTCAAAGATTTGCGGGTATAGCTCAGTGGTAGAGCGTCACCTTGCCAAGGTGAATGTCGCGCGTTCGAATCGCGTTACCCGCTTTTAAAAGTATCAATTCATCACCCCCGCCAAATAGGTTTTTATTAGCCAGATTGCGACTTCTAATCCGGATTGCAGTTGTTACGATCCACTTACCAGCTTGAGTGCGGGTTGTCTGTGAGCATCGCACTCAAGTCAAAAAACGGTGTTAAGATCCGGGCAGACCACCCTCAAGGTGATGAAAACTCCCGAATGCTACAATCAGTCCTGTAAGATAAACGGGAAAAATGGAGCATAAAGCTCCTTTCATAAGCTGTCAAAATTTCCAGGCGATCGCCGAGGATCATCGATCGCAGAGATTGGCAAGTCTATGTTGTAAAGTCGTGGAATTTTTATGGATTAGCGCCTGTGCCATCTCAAAAATCCCAAAAGATCGACCTCAATGCAGAGTACCCCTGTCCCTGTAGGCGGCGGGGACGTTTAGTCCCGATCACCCTAACCGAAGCTTTGGGGTGCGATCGGTGTCAAAATATTTTTGTGGTCACCGAAGATGGACAGGGGATCGAGCAACTCCCCACCAACTCTCCCTATAAACGGTGTTGGAAGTGGAACGGCAATCAATGGTGTGTAGCCAATACCCGTCTGCGGGAGAGCTACTTACCCATGTCCCTCGTGATTGTCATCAGCCTAGTGGTATTCTGGTTACCCTACGCTTTGGGTTTACCCCTAGGCCCAGGCGTGATCCCTTGGGTGATTTTAGCGGTGTTGCTGGCAACCTTGCCAGCCTTAATGGTTTGGTTGGCTTATAGGCGATAGATGAGCTCGATGACAACAGATTCTACTTTTCCCCCCAATCCTGATGCGATGGCAGTCGTAGAGAGCGTCTATCAAGCTTCTTTGATAATGGCGCAGACTTCCAGCCAACAGCGAACCCGTGCCCTGGAGGAGATGGCGAAATCCCTCAAGCAAGCCTCCGATGAAATTTTAGAAGCCAATACCCTGGATTTAGAAGCCTCGCGGGAAATGGCAGTCCCTGATTTGATTCTGGAATGGCTCAAGTTGACCCCAGAACGGATACAGACAACGGTGCAAATTCTACAACGGTTGGCAGAGTTGTCCGATCCCATGCGCCGGGTGATGAATGCCTCGTACCAAGTGGAAGGGTCACAATCTTACTGCCAGTTGATGCCTTTAGGGGTGATCAGTTTAGTGTATGAAGCGTTACCGGATTTAGGCGCGATCGCCGCTGGTTTGTGCATCAAAACGGGTAACTGTCTGATTCTCAAAGGCGGAATGTATGCAGCTCACTCCAACGCTGCGATCGCGGATACCTTACAACGAGCCTTGTTCAGAGCAGATATGCCCGAAGGCTGTCTGGAAATGATTCCGGCAGAAATGGGGGTTTCCACCCGCGATTTAGTCCGCCAAGATAAATATATCAATTTAGTCATCCCCTACGGTCGTCCGAGTCTCGTCCAGCAGGTGATTCGTCAAGCGACAGTCCCTGTACTAAAATCCGGCATGGGCAACTGTTACCTCTATTGGTCCCCCAGTGGCAGTATGGATTTAGCGCGATGGGTGATTCAAGACTCTCACCAAAGTGAACCAGATCCTGTCAATGCCATTGAAAAAGTCCTGATTCATCGCAATCAAAAACCCTCTTCTCTAACCATGTTGTTTAATAGCTTGCAAGATAAAGGGTTTGAAGTTCGGGTCGATGAGAGTCTCAGTGAAGAGTTTCCTAACTTAAAAAAAGTAGAAGAATCAGAATGGTCTTCGGCTTATTTAACCAAAACAGTCGCTTTTAAAGTAGTGGATAATCTGGAGGCAGCGATCGCCTGGATCAATCAATACAGTAGCGGTCATGCCGATTGTATCGTCACCGAATCCTATCTCGAAAGTTCTCAATTTGGGGGAGGGGTCAACAGCGCCTCAACCTATATTAATGCTTCCCCTCGCTTTTACCGCTATCCCAAACAAGGAGACGCTATTTTTCTGGGAATGTCCAACCAAAAAGGTCATCGCCGAGGCTTAATTGGTATGGAAAGCTTGACCACCGTCAAACATATCATCCAAGGTAAAGGACAGGTCTAAACCTTCCCATATCCTCTTGATTCACAGTTGTTCACATCTTAAAAAAGAGTGGGGAGAATAGCTAAAACCCATCCTCCCCACTCTTTATTTTCTCAACCTAATCGGAGTTTTGCCCCGTTAAACCGCAGCAGTTATTTCCCAACTAACTTGACATTTTTCGCAAGGCCAAGAGCTTGTAAAAGTTGAATGGTCATCCAGGTAAAATCAATTTCCCACCACTGCATTCCATGTCGAGCGGAATATTGATACGCATGGTGGTTGTTGTGCCAACCTTCACCGTAGGTGACCAACGCCACCCACCAGCAGTTTGTAGAACGGTCTTCACTGTCATAAGTGCGATAGCCAAACTTATGAGTTGCGCTGTTCACAAACCAGGTGCAGTGAAACACAACGACGAGGCGAACAAAAATGCCCCAAACCACAAAAGACCAGCCAAGTCCGGGAGAAATGGCTTCTCCTAAAAAGTAGAAACTAATCCCTAAAGCAATTTGAAGTGGCAGTAAAAACTTGTCGCAAAACTGATAAAACGGATCGTCTGCAATATCTTTTGTTAAGCGAGGGATTTCAGCCTCAGCAGGAGAATGATAGAATAGCCAACCCATGTGACTCCACCAGAATCCCTGATTAGAGTCATGGGGATCAGCGGTATTATCGGAGTGGAGATGATGTGCACGATGCAGTCCAACCCAATCGATCGGACTCCCTTGACAGCTAAGAGTGCCGCACAGGATCAGAAAATATTCTAACCACTTGGGTGCGGTAAAGCTACGATGAGTCACTAATCGATGAAATCCCAGGGTAATTCCCAGACCCCCGGTTACCCAGTGGAAGAAGACCGCTAACCCCACTGCTGCCCAACTAAACGTGCTAGGCAGGAATGCGAACAGGGCAAAAGCATGAATTGCAATCATGAAGATGATAACCGGCCAGTCAGGCCGCATCCGGGAGAGATCTTGCCCTATTGTTTCTTGTTTTTCTTGTGTTGAACTGACAATCGTCATCTGTGACCTTATTGTGACCTTATTACAAATTTTTCTGCCAAAATCTGCTGTGGGATGTTGCAATAGCACCATCGCCGATTAAGCGTGAGGTCTAGTCTTTTTGCCTTACAGCGCGATCGCCTCGACTCTAGGTCAGAGTCTGTCAAAACGCCCAAGTTGGCAAAACCCTCGATTGGCTGAGATTATTTTACATCAGGGCAATTTTTTCCCTTAACTTACTGTAACATTTCCCAACGAGGTTTTAATGGATCGCTCTCAATGGCTGCAAGAAGCAGAAACTGCGCTATTCCCTCTGTTTTGTCAAATTGATGCTCAAGTCAAGAAAAACCTGGAGCGGGTCCTCGGGGCTTATCGCCGTCACCGGGTCGGGGTTCACCATTTTGCTGGGGTGACGGGTTATGGTCATGATGACTTGGGACGGCAGACCCTGGATCAAATCTTTGCGGAGGTGATGGGGGCTGAAGCAGCAGTCGTGCGGGTGCAGTTTGTTTCGGGGACTCATGCGATCGCCTGCGCCCTGTTTGGGGTACTCCGTCCGGGAGATGAAATGTTGGCCGTCGCCGGTGCTCCCTACGATACCTTAGAAGAAGTTATTGGAATACGCGGCACGGGTCAAGGCTCCTTGATGGAGTTTGGAGTCAGTTATCGCCAATTGGAATTAACCCCCACAGGGGAAATTGATTGGGTGGCCCTCCAAACGGCTATCACCAACAAAACCCGTTTGGTGTCGATTCAGCGCTCTTGTGGCTACTCCTGGCGTCCGAGTTTGTCCATTGCAGATATTGAAAAAATTATTGATCTGGTCAAAGCACAAAATCCTGAGACGATTTGTTTTGTGGATAACTGCTATGGGGAATTTATTGAAGATCGCGAACCCCCAGCAGTAGGGGCGGATTTAATTGCGGGTTCTTTGATTAAAAATCCTGGGGGGACGATTGTAGAAGGTGGGGGCTATGTGGCAGGGCGCGCAGATTTAGTCGAAGCGGCCACTTGTCGCCTGACTGCACCAGGAATTGGCAGTAGTGGGGGGGCAACGTTCGATCGCAATCGCTTATTATTTCAAGGGTTGTTTCTCGCCCCGCAAATGGTGGGAGAGGCGATGAAGGGCAATCATTTAACGGCGTATGTGTTTGATCGCCTCGGATATCCCGTCAACCCCGCCCCCACTGCACCAAGGCGGGATGTGATTCAGGGGATTCAGTTAGGTTCACCTGAAAAACTGATTGCCTTTTGCCGTGCGATTCAGCAGTATTCCCCGATTGGGTCCTATTTGGATCCGGTGCCTGCACCAATGCCTGGGTATGAGAGTCAGTTGGTGATGGCGGGCGGGAGTTTTATTGATGGCAGTACCTCGGAGTTGTCTGCTGATGGTCCGTTGCGAGAGCCTTATGTGGTGTTTTGCCAGGGTGGAACCCATTGGACTCATGTGGCGATCGCCCTAGAAGCGGCAGTCGCAGCGGTGGGTCCGGCTTAACAGGCTCTCTTCCTCGTTCATGCTTGCGGCTGCTATTCCACGAGGGTTACTTCTGTTCCGCAGAACTACAGAGGGCTTATGCCCTCTGGGTTCAAGCAACTTGTTGTTGCGTCTCCACGAAGCCAAACGAGGATTCCAAGTAACTCTGACGGCAGGTAAACACCGTGTAGCCCTGAAGTGGCATCAAAGATATAAACTCGCCACAACAATCAATGACCCGATAGTAACGGCCATCCCTGGAAATTAAACAATCTCCCGTTTGGATTTTCATAGGTAGTATCCAAAAAGGCGTACTCAATAGTCTATCCGGTTGTTAATTTAAGTTGATTTTCACAAACTTTACTTAATCTTACCGGATATTTTTTGAGGACAGCCAATTATTGTTATAAAAAAGATAAAGTTTTGTAAATAAATTGTTACAATCAGCTTGACGGGTAGGAAACCATTAGGGGAGCAAATGCTTACAGGTTTTAAACGAGATCAGGGAGTTTGGAGATAATCCCTGATGACTCCACCGGGAAGAGGGGAACAGTTTAAGGTTCAATCGCTGCAAGGTTCAAAATCGCATCTCCTTGGTTAACCAATGGGTTTTGGGTATGACCGATGATCACCCCATCAAAGGGTGCATAAACTTTCATCGTCTGGTCTCCAAAGGCATCACAGATAATCCCTAAGCGTTGTTTTTTGGAAATAGATTGGCCGAGTCCGACTTCTAAGTGCAGAATTCCACTAGAGGGCGATCGCACCCATTGAGTTTTTTTTACCTCTAAAGAAGGCGGGAATGGGGAGGGTGCAAATGCCGAGATCATCCCCAACATCGCCATGACTTGCAGAATTCCCCGGGTGCCCACGGAGATCCCTTTCTCATCAAATCGGAGGGCTTCTCCACTTTCATAGAGCAAAACGGGAATTCCCAACTGGGTCGCGGCTTGTCGCAAAGAACCATCCCGTGTTGTTGCATGAATCATCAGGGGTGCGCCAAATGCCTGAGCGCAACGATAGGTCTCGCGATCGCACAGATTGGCTCGAATTTGAGGCAAATTAATTCGATGATGGGAAGCCGTATGTAAATCAATCCCATGCGTACATCGCATCACCACTTCTTTCATAAACAGATACGCCAATCGAGAGGCTAATGAGCCCCTTGCCGAACCGGGAAAAGACCGGTTTAAGTCTCGGCGATCGGGTAAATAGCGTGACTGTTCAATAAACCCAAACACATTCACAATCGGCACCGCGATGATGCTGCCACAGAGTTCACGCGGGGAAATTTGATGCAGCACTTGCCGAATAATTTCCACTCCATTAATTTCATCACCATGAATAGCAGCACTCAACCAGAGTCGAGGCCCTGGACGAGTACCATTGATGACAGTAACGGGCAGTCCGAGTAGCGTTTGCGTCGGCAGTCGGGCAACCGGCAATTCTAAACGCCTTTGTTCTCCCGGTGGGATCGTGGCATTGCCGATTTGAATGACTCCGGACATACAGTTTAAGGTTCGCTTTGCAAGTCGCTGACAATTGAAGGGAAGCGCTGAATGTATTCTAATTTACAATGCTTTGGCTCCCGCTCCAACCCCAAGCCGTGAGGGACTGGGTAGAAAGGGGATAGAGTCTGCTCAGTTGTGATTAGTAGGGAATGCGATCGCGGGTTTTTTTCGGGGCTGAATTTTTCTCAATAAACTCGATAATCTTGCTCGCTACATCTACCTTAGATGCCGCCTCAATCCCCTCCAAACCTGGTGAAGAATTCACCTCAATCACCACCGGACCATGATTCGATCGCAAGATATCCACTCCCGCCACCTTCAGTCCCATTGTCTTCGCTGCTCTAACCGCTGTTGAGCGTTCCTCTGGCGTCAGCTTGATTTTTTCCGCCGTGCCTCCCCGATGCAGATTAGAGCGAAATTCTCCCGGTTCACCCTGGCGTTTCATTGAGGCAACCACCTTATCTCCCACCACAAAACAGCGGATGTCAGCACCCTCCGCTTCTTTAATAAATTCTTGCACCAAAATATTGGCATCCAACCCCCGAAATGCTTCAATCACCGATTTAGCAGCTTGGGTGGTTTCCGCTAAAACGACCCCAATCCCTTGGGTACCTTCCAGTAGTTTGATCACTAGAGGCGCACCCCCGACAATTTCGATTAACCCTTCAATGTCTTTGGTGGAATTGGCAAACCCTGTAACCGGCAGTCCAATCCCTTCACGGGCCAGCAGTTGCAAACAGCGCAGTTTATCCCGCGATCGCGAAATCGCCTGAGACTCATTCGCGCTAAAAACTCCCATCATCTCAAACTGACGCACCACCGCCGTTCCATAGAACGTTTTAGAAGCCCCAATCCGAGGGATAATGGCATCAAAGTCTTCTAACTGTTTCTGCTGATAGACCACCGTTGGCCGATGCGCAGCGATATTCATATAACAGCGCAGATAATCAATGACCTTCATCTGATGGCCTCTTTGCTCACCGGCTTCTTTGAGTCGTCGGGTGGAGTACAGCGAAGCCTTTTGCGACAAAATCGCGATTTTCATAATTCTCTATTTTGATGCTCTGAGCTTGACCTGCCTCGACCCTTGGGCTCTTTAGTCTTGATTTGACAAATCAACTGATATTGTTAACTCAGTAAAGTAGTTTTCAGGATAAGACACTTTTCAAGTTTCTATTAATTTTACCTTATTTTAATCCTTTGTCAATCGTCTATTAGAGTAAACCTGTTGCTTTAATTTTAATTAAAAACTATCATTTAAGTTGAACTTGTTTGCATTAGTACCTCTTCAACTTATAACTCTTAAATTACCTAAAATTATCGATTTTATTTTGATAATTGAAAATGATTAATTTATTAATTTTCAAAATTTAGGATTATTTATAACAACGTTCAAATAGGAGTTTAGTTGAAAATAATCGTGACAGATTTCACCCGGGCTAGAGGAAAGAAATTTACTCCTACTTATGACTGAGTAAAAAAGACTTTCCAGGATCGACTAAAAAACGATGCTGTAATGCCTGACGTCCTAGCAACATCCGAAATCCCATCGCATCTCGATTAGTGAGCGTGAGTTCGATCGGCCATTGGTAACCTAAAATTTTTATAGGGGTGAGAATGACCAATCTTACTTCAGCATGACCGCCAGAATTCCGGACCTGTCTTGCATCCACTAAGGGCGAGACGATCGCAACAGTTTGAATGCTATCTCGTTGATACGGATGCACTTTGAACCGAACTAGATGTTTTCCTTCCTGGGTAAAGGTTTCAATATCAAAGGCATGGAGGGCACAAGAGCGCGCACCCGTATCAATTTTTGCTTTAATTTTCTCAATGCCTAGCTCAGGTAGGGCAACCCACTCCCGCCAACCAATCACCGGGAGTTGTGGTTTTTGTTTCATCAAGTTTTATTCCTAGTCAACATGGTGATGTTTGGCAATGAGCGCCTCTTTTAAATCATTTTGATAGAGATTGCCATCGATTAAATTGGCTTGGCTCAGATTTGCCAGTTTCAAGCAAGCGCCAACACAATCAGCATTTTTTAAGTTGGTGTTGGTTAGATCCACCCATTTAATCTCTGCATCCTGAAGATTTGCTTCGCTCAGATCAGCGCCATCTAAAAGGGCTCCGTTCATTTTTGCTGCATCTAACTGGGCTGAGGTTAAAATCGCCCCAGTCAAATTAGCTCCGTAAAGTATAGCTTCTGTAAGTTGGGTATGGCTTAAATCCGCATAGCTAAGATTAGCACCACTTAGGTCTGCATGGCTAAGATCTAATCTGCTTAAATTCGCTTTAGACAGGTTGGCATTATGAAAAGTTACTTCCGCGATATTTGCTCCTGCTAAGTTCGCACCACTCAGGTTAATCCCGCTTAGGTTCAATCCCTGGAGATTGGCTTGGCTCAAGTTAGCATCGGCTAGGATCACTTGTGTAAATATCACCTCCGTGAGATTTGCTTGTTCAAGATTGGCGCTGCGGAAGTTAGTTTCAATTAAATCAGCGCGACTTAAGTCGGCTCCCCTCAAATTAGCGTGACTCAAGTCAGTTCGTCGCAGATCAGCGGCTCTGAGTGTGGTTTGCTCTAAGTTCGCTTGAATGAGTGTGGCACCCTGAAGAATAGCGGAGCAGAATTGGCTATAACTTAAGTCTGCACGGGTTAGATTGGTATAGCTCATGTTAACCCATCCTGCTTTCTGATGAGATAAATCCCAATGGGAAAAATCTCGGTTTCCTTCGCGGTAAAGGGTCTCAAATGTTTCGATATTCATAAACAAGTCTTTCCTATTCATTCTTGGATAAATCCTAGTCAACTGTTTATGCCGCTGCCCTCACTCTTTAGACCGATCGCCACTACTTTTATCCCGCTATTTGGGAGTGGATTTCTTTTACAAAATGATACAATTGGAGAGGAGATCCTCCTTTTTTAAACTGAGTTATTCACTTTCAGAAGGTAATCCCTGCCTCGGAAAAGGTCTTAAATTTGCCCTAAATAATGAGATTGAAAGATGAGTCTAATTCTTAGGGTAGAGAGAGACCGACTGACCTAGGGAGGGATAGACTCTGCAACAAGCTGATTGATTTAGATAGCTGTGGAACTGAGCAATCTTTTCAAGATATGTCAAGTTGTGGATTGCCTAAACCGCTATCAAAAATTCTACGCTAGGGAAGTTGTTTTAAGCAGCGGGTTCAGATAGAAGCGGGGAGAATAGAGGAGGCATCGGGGGTTGCGTTAGAGGAACACATCCGATCGCCTCCACAACTGGGATCTCAAGATTCGGGCAATTGATACTGACTCACAATCTGCTTGGCAAATTCGGGAACATGAGCGTCTAATTTTTCAGGATGATTCCGTTTGACATACAGATAGTTGCGCGTGAAGTGGGAATCAATGGAGAAGCGCGCATACTCTAATCCTTTAGGGCCAATTCTTTCGATCGCCACCCCCATCAGTTTGGCGGCCCACATCGGTAGGGTCACGGCTTTATCATAAGCGGGAATGCTTTGTTGAACCGCAGCGCGGCGATCGCCTCGGGACATAACCGGCTGAGTTTCCAACTGTTCCGTAATCAAATCGAGCATTTCTTGTCCGGTTTGAT
This sequence comes from uncultured Oscillatoriaceae bacterium, assembly GCA_965650385.1. Taxonomy (GTDB): domain Bacteria; phylum Cyanobacteriota; class Cyanobacteriia; order Cyanobacteriales; family Laspinemataceae; genus Laspinema. The sequence goes on along the minus strand of CBFGOM010000131.1, from coordinate 6,981 downwards.
TGCGAACGACAATCCACTGCCACCCATAGGGTGCACCCATATACCCCACCACTAAATCAGCCAGGGAGTTGACATAATCAAAGCAACTTAAACAAGAGGGTGCAAAGATATCTTTGAGTTCTTTGGTATTCAGGCCAAAAAATGGGACTTTCTCGATAGAACCGTCTTCATGTTTAAAATGAATGCGGAAATCCTGCATGAATTCATAATGCACCACAGTTTTTGGGGATTTGCTAGTGGTTTCTAAGAATTTTTGCAATCCTTCCCGAGAAACATTATCAACACAGGGTGTCCCTAAAACATAGAGTTTTTCTAACCCGAGTTCTTTTTGGACCGCACGTAATGCCTGGATTTGACAACCAACCCCAATTACGAGTAAGCGCTTCATCCCGGACTTTTCTACTTGTTCGAGGACGGATAAATTTGGAGAAAGGGTGGGTTTATTGACTTTGGCGGCGAGGATTTCTTCTTTGGTGCGTGCCAAAATTGGCATGGGTCCGAATCGGTCTTCGGGAGTATTTTGAACGCAAACAACCCCTTCAACGAGACCGCGATCGAGCATTTCACAGGCGATCGTGCTCACGATTCCGGTCCATTGTGCACCGGGGATCGGTTCCTGCTTCCGTGCCGCCATCATCTGTTGATGGACGCCAAAATAGAGTTCATCGGGGTTATCTAAGTTCCGGCTGAGTCCGTGGGCGCTTTCTTCTAGGGCGGCGATTTGTTGGTTGAGAAAGGCGCAGGCTTCTTTAACGTAATGGATGTAATAAGTATCGCAAAGGCCACACTCGCTGCACAATTCTTTCGCGGGAGGACGGCTACCGGGTTTGAGCGCTTTGGATTTCTGGTGCTTGGGGGTTGGCTGTAGTGCGGTCATGGAAGGCTCTATCTATTAGAGAGAGGACTTTTAAACACAATACCCTAAAGCTTGGAGGAATGGTACCTGGAAGTGGGGCGCTCAGGTTGATTTTCCCCGCTGGTGTTTGGGGAGGTTCTGGGGGATTTGGGGACTGATGATGATCCGGTGAGTTTTCTGTCTTCTTTTAATCGGGGGTTTTGGCAGAAGGGAATCGGTGGATTCAACAGGCGGTTTTTGAAAGGAAGAATTGCGGGTTTAGCTTTTTCGATACGATCGCACTGAATTGGACTATTTCAGGTTGGTAAACCGCAACTCTTGGGATTTTGAGTTGATTTTTGTAGCCTTTCTTACCGTATTTTTTCGGATTAATGGATTCAACTCTGACTATCCTGGGGTGAGGATTAGGGCAAGGGTGGGGCTAGGGAGAGCCTAAGTGTTTTTCAACTTTTAACCCAAGGAATTGGCAAGAATATAAAAGAATCATTAAATTTAGAGGAGTTCAAGCAAAACTATTAGATTATTAAAGTTAATGTTGAAGAATCAGTTAAAGAATGGGGATAAGAATCGGTTATGGAGTTTTTAAAGCAAATTCTTGCCTTTGAACCGGACATTTTCTACGGGTATGCATACCTAGGGAATTTAAACGGAATTCAACTCCATCTCCTACATGAGACTTTGAGAAGCCCTGCTCTACTACCGGCCTTCGCCTTTGCTGAATGCTTAATTGTTTTAATTTTTCTGTATTTAACTCTCCGCGATCGCTCTGTGGCGGACCAAAGATTACCACCCGATGAAATTCCTCAGTTTCGGGAAATTTTCAACGCCAGCTTGCAGTTTATGGTGGTGTTAAATCCCCAAGGGATGATTCTCGATGTGAATCAAACTGCCCTAAATTGGGGGGAGTTGCAGTTAGAACAGGTTCTCGGGGTCCCCTTTTGGCAAACGCCGTGGTGGAGTGAGAATCAGCAGACTCAAGATGGGCTGATTGAGGCGATCGCTGCTGCGGCATCGGGAAACGGTCTACGGTATGAAACGCAAATGGGTGGGTCCCAATGTCCCCTACGAACCTTAGATTTTTCCATTCGACCGGTGTTGGGTAAAAAGGGAGGCGTCACCCAACTGATTGCCGAAGGTCGAGATATCACGGCGCAACAAGGATATGAGTCGGAACTGCTGAGGATTCGCAAAGCCATAGATAGTACCGGGGATGCGATCGCCATTTCCGATTTAACGGGACATCGAATTTATCAAAATTCCGCCTGCACTCAGCTATTTGGCTATACCCAGGAAGAAATGAATCGTGCCGGAGGTCCCTGGATGCTGTATCAAGACCTTGACCTGAGTCGGCAAGTCTTCGAGACGGTTTCCTCGGGCAGTTCTTGGCAAGGGGAAGTCGAAATGAAGTCGAAAGGGGGTGAGTGCTTACAGATTGCAGTCCGCGCCGATGCGATCGTGGACGAATGCAATCAAATTGTAGGATTTATTGGCATTTATACGGATATCACCGCACAACGACACTTAGAAGCTGAACTTCATCACCAAGAAACGGATTATCGTCAGTTAATGGAACAAGCCTCAGAAGGCATTTTCATTATCGATGAAAGGGGAAATTACCTGAATGTAAATCCCCGGGCTTGCGAAATGTTAGGGTATTCCCGAGAAGAACTTTTACAACTTAATTTCAAAGCCATTGCCTGTCAACCTGAAATCGAGATTTTCTCCACTCCATTACAAGGACTGATGTTGGGAGAAACCCGCCGTAGTGAACATTGGTTACGGCGAAAAAATAATACTTTACTGCCGGTAGAGTTGAGTTCCAAAATGCTCCCCGATGGTCGAATGCAAGCGATCGTCCTCGACATTACCGATCGCAAGCGGTCCGAAGCGGCTTTGCGAAAATACCAAGAACAGCTTGAGAATTTAGTTGCCCAGCGCACCGCTGAACTTACCCGCGCTAACCGACAATTGCAAAGTGAGATTGTGGCGCGACAAAAGGCGCAAGCTGAATTAGAACAATTTTTTAAAGTGTCTGCTGATTTGATGGCGATCGCCTCTTTTGAGGGGTACTTTAAGCGCGTTAATCCGGCTATTACGGATATTTTGGGATATAGCCCAGAAGAGTTTTCCCGCCAGTTTTCCCTAGATTGGGTTCATCCCGATGATCGAGAACTCTCGGAGAAAAAAACCAAGCAAATGCTGGAGTCAAAAGAGGCGATCGCCTTTGAAAATCGCTACCGTGCCCAGGATGGATCTTATAAATGGATTTCTTGGTCTGCTGTTCCAGTTCCCGAAGAACAATCGATTTATTGTGTGGGACGGGATATTAGCGATCGCAAGTCGGTGGAAGATGCACTGCACCAAGAAACCCGGCGAGTGACAGAACTTCAAAATCGCTTCCAACGGTTAGCGGATAATTTACCTGGGGTAATTTATCAATATTTGATTACTACTGATGGCACGATTTCTTTTCCCTATATCAGTTCAGGTTGCCGGGATATTTTAGAATTAGAACCCGAAGAAATCGAACAAAATGCTCAGTTAATGTGTTCTTTGATTCATCCCGAAGACTCACTAAATTTTAACGAATCTATTGCGCGATCGGCCCAAACTCTACAACCCTGGAAACGCAAATTTCGGGTAATTACCCCCTCGGGAAAAATTAAATGGTTGCAGGGGGAAGCCCGTCCCGAACCCCAGCCTAATGGAGATATTCTTTGGGATGGGGTTGCCATTGATATTACCGATCTCAAACAGCTTGAGCAAGAATTGTTACATAGTGAAGAACGGTTTAGAACATCCGTTGAGAATATGCTTGACTGTTTTGGGATTTATTCCGCCTGCCGAAATGAATCTGGTGAAATTGTGGATTTTCGCCGCGAATATGTCAATGCTTCAGCACGGCAACAGTGTCATTGTAGCCGAGATAAGATAGCTCATGACTGTTCTTTTTGCCAAGTAATGCCTGATCAAAGCCAAAGCGTTTTGTTTAGTAAATATGTGCAAGTTGTCCAAACGGGAGAACCCCTAAATGAAGAATTAATTTTCTATGACACCGAAGAGAATAAAGGGCTTGACGGGACGAAAAATCGTCCGCCTGTGCGGGAGGCTTTTGATATTCGGGCGACGAAACTTGGGGATGGATTTGCTGTGGTGTGGCGTGATATTAGCGATCGCAAGCAGATGGAAACGGCGATCGAACGAGAACGGCAGCAGTTACAACAAATTGTCAACTGCGCACCTGTGGCGATCGCCATGTTTGATACGCAAATGTGCTATCTTGCCCATTCCAGCCAATGGTTAACCCATCATGGTTTAGACTCCTTTGGGCAATCTCAAAACCCCGGGAGCAACAACAGCACTCAACCCTCCTTAATTGGTCGGAATTACTATCAAGTTTTATCAGATATTCCCGAACGCTGGCGCAAAGCTCACCAACGGGCTTTACAAGGAGAAATTGTTTCAGTTACCGAAGACCTTTGGCAAAAATTAGATGGGTCTTCTACCTACATTCGATGGACCCTTTCTCCCTGGTATTTGGCTGAAGGTGAAATCGGGGGAATTGCTATTGCGATCGATTGCATTGATGAATTAGTAAAAGCCCGGGAAGCTGCCTTAGAATCCGCCCGATTCAAATCTCAATTCCTCGCCAATATGAGCCATGAAATTCGCACCCCCATGAATGGCGTATTAGGCATGGCTGGCTTACTGTTAGAAACACCCCTGAGTACCCAACAATATGATTATGCTAAAACCATTCGCGCCAGCGCCCAACATTTACTGAGCATTATTAATGATATTCTCGACTTCTCTAAGCTAGAAGCGGGAGAAATGCACTTAGAACAGTTTGACTTTAATCTCTATGAAAGTGTCGAACAAGTTCTGGATTTATTAGGCACACAAGCTGAAGCAAAAGGGTTAGACTTAAGTTTCTTATTTGACCCTAATTTAACGCGCAACTTGCAGGGCGATCCCGTGAGACTGGGCCAAATTTTACTAAATTTAGTGGGCAACGCCATTAAATTTACGGAAGTCGGAGAAATTATTATTCAAGCCTCAGCGATCGCAGAAACTGAAGAAACAGCTTCCATTCGTTTGAGTGTCAAAGATACAGGAATTGGCATTTCCCCTGAAGGGCAAAATAAACTCTTTCAATCTTTTTCTCAAGTGGATGCTTCAACCAAGCGTCAGTATGGAGGGACTGGCTTAGGCTTGGCAATTTGCAAGCAACTTGTAGAAATGATGGGAGGACAAATAGGGGTTGAAAGTCAACTCGGGGAAGGTTCAACGTTTTGGTTTACGGCGGAGTTTAAAAAACAACTCCATTTCACTCCTATAGAGGTTAGTCCTCACTGTAAACTCCCCAGTTTACGGGTGTTAGTGGTAGATGATAACCCGCGAATTCGTCAGTCTGTTCGGGAATTAACTCAAGCTTGGGGAATGCATACGGATGATGCAGCGAATGCCAAAGAAGCTTGGAATGCGTTGCAACAAACCGTCCAAATCAATCAACCGTATGATGTGCTATTACTGGATTTACAACTGCCGTCTAAAGAGGGATTACAACTATTAGAAAGCCTGCATTACAATCGCGATCTATTTGAGTCTCATCTATTTCCCGAAACTCAAGTCATTTTAATGACGAATCAAAGTCAAAGAGATATTGCCGAATCCCTGTTATCTAAAGGGGTATCCAGTTATTTCTTTAAACCCGTCCGGGCTTCGCGCTTGTTTGATACCCTGATTAATGTGGTGAATGGTCCATCCTCCTCCGGTACTGCTCTTGGAACCTTGCACGCACCAATTACCCCGGCTTATGCGATTAATATTTTAGTAGCAGAAGATAACCTAATTAACCAAGCAGTGATTTTAAGTCAGCTAGAAATGTTAGGATATCATCCCGATTGTGTCACCAATGGCATAGAAGCATTGGAGTGTATGACTAAAAAAACCTACGATTTGGTTTTGATGGATTGTCAAATGCCCGTTATGGATGGGTATGCAGCTACAAAAGAGTTGCGCCGTAGAGAGGAGGTACAACGACATACCATCGTGATTGCACTCACTGCCAATGCCATGCGAGGCGATCGCCAAAAATGTCTCGATGCTGGTATGGATGATTATCTAAGTAAACCCATCGAACGCGAAGATTTAGCCGCTGCCATCCGCCGTTGGATTCATAAAAAACCAGGACCGGATAACTGTCTGCAAGTTCCCTCCCCCATCCAAATTCCTCGCATTGAACCTACAGCAATTCCTTCTAGCCTCCTAACTCTAAACCCTGTATCTCCTTTATCGATTTCTCTTTCTGAATGTCCAGTTAATATGGAACGTTTGCTGAAAGTAACCCGAGGTAATTTATCTTTACAGCAGCGACTTCTAGGCGTATTTATTGATAAAATTCCAGAGGATATTGAAGCCATTACCCAGGCTTTAGTGCAGCAAGATTTATTAACCGTTGAGCATTGTGCCCATCGGATTAAAAGTGCTGCCAGTAATGTAGGAATTTTCTCCATGTCTGCGATCGCGGCTCAACTGGAAAGTTTAGCACGTCATCAAACCTTAGAAGGTATGACTGAACTGGTTAGTCAATTGCCGATTATTTTAGAACAAGTCCGATGTTTTTTTGAGGACCACTTTTGTCAGAAAACATCGGTTTAAAGTAACCCCCTCCCCAATTGGGTGAAAAATTAGAGAATCAAGCCCGCCCACGCGGGCTAATTTATGCTTTTTCCCGATAACCAGATACATTTGTAAAAGCTACAATAAAGAAAACGTTTCCCCGGTAACCCAGAGTAGGAGAGTGAGACTATGGCATTAGGCGATCGCATTAATCGATTGATTCGCTCAAATATCACCGATTGGAAACATCAACGGAAAGACTACCAAAATGAACTCGAACAAACTTTGAGAGAATTTAAGCAAAGCGTTCAGAATGTTGTCTTGAGTCAAGAAGTCCTCTGGCGCAACTATCAGGCTGCACAGCAGCAAGTCGATGAATTAGTTGAATCCGCTAAACTCGCCTTAAAACAGCAAAATGAACCCCTCGCCCGGGAACTTTTAACCCGCAAACGGTAGTCCTAAATATGTAATGATTCATTATAATCATGAATAAAATACAATAA
>CBFGOM010000130.1:0-18124 GCA_965650385.1 uncultured Oscillatoriaceae bacterium | reverse complement strand
ATTGGAACTTGATCGGCGATCGCCCTTCAACGCTTTAAAACCCAACTCTTTTCCTAAGCTACTTCAGCACGGATTGAGTTGGGTTTAAAATTTATGAATGATTTTCTTTAATGAATTGGCTCAAGAGGTTTAAACTATGTTGACATCTACGGATTTTAGAGGATTACTCAATCAACGCTTTTTCAACAATTTTCTCCCGGTTCCTGCTCTCAATAAACTCTACCCGGCAGTTTGTCCCCCGGATTTCCAGCTTCCTCATGTGAACGGGGAAGGCTCTATTCGCCTTTCTGAATACCGCGAAAAACAACCTGTCATTCTCTATTTTACGCGCATTTTTACTGAAAAACAATATTGCCCCCTCTGTTTTCCTCACATTAAAGCCATGAATACAGCTTATGAGGAATTTGTAGAAGCGGGTGCGGAAGTGTTATTAATCACGAGTACCGATGAACGTCAAAGTCAAATCGTCATCCGGGATTTAGGATTAAAAATGCCGGTATTGTGCGATCCCAGTTGTTTAGTCTTTCGGGCTTATGGAACGGGACAAGCTTTGGGTGCACCGTTACCGGCACAATATGTACTCGATGTCGAGGGCAAGTTACGGTTCAAGCATCTGTTTTCATTTTTAGAACCGAATGCTCAAGTGAGCCGCTTGTTGGAGCAATTACAGCAAATTAAAGGGTGATCCCCGCGATCGCCGGGTATCCGACTCCGGGGTACAAAGTGTACGAAAAAGGGTACGGGTAGAAACACGGTTTCGTGAGCAACCCTATTGCAATCCGGAACAAGGTGAAGGGCAGAAACCAGAAACCCGGTTTCTGCCCGCTAAAAGTACCGAATGCGCTAGGCTTACCACTGAGGAGAACGGGCTAACAATTCGGCGATTGAGTCGGGATCTAAAGGTTTAGAAAAGAGGTAACCTTGGGCGAAATCACAGCCTAATCCTCGGAGTTTTTCTAATTGGATGGGAGTTTCTACCCCTTCGGCGATCGCAATCATGCCCATTGTGTGCGCAATTCCGATAATACCGGGAACCAATCCGCACTGATGTTCTTTGCCATCAATGCGATTGATAAATGAACGGTCAATTTTGAGGACATTTACGGGAAATTCTTCGAGGTAACTTAAGGAAGAATAGCCAGTCCCAAAGTCATCAATGCTTAATTCAATCTGGCAGTTGCGAATTTGATGGAGAATGTCCAGGGTGGCTTGGTTTTTGTTGGCGATCGCACTTTCGGTAATTTCCAGTTTAATCATTTGAGGATTAATTTGTGATACTTCCAGCAGTTCCCGCAAATGCTGGATAAATGAAAATTGCAGAAAATGCCGCGCTGATAAATTGACACTACAAGTTACCGTGTCATTGATCAAGTTTTGATGTTGCCATGCTTGGAGTTGTCGCACGGTTTCTTGTAATACCCAGAGGTCAATACTGGCAATTAAACCTGTTTCTTCGGCGATGGGGATAAAGTCGATGGGAGAGATAAATCCCCGGGTGGGGTGTTGCCAGCGGACAAGGGCTTCAAAGCCGTAAATTTTGCCGGTAATCAGGGAAATAATCGGCTGATAATAAACTTTAAACTCTTGTCGTTCTACGGCCCGTCGCAAGTCATTTTCAAGCTGGAGACGGTTTAATGCCTCATCATGCATGGCCGGATCGAAGATGTAATATTGGCCTTTTCCTAGGGCTTTGGCGCGGTACATGGCGGTATCCGCATCCCGGAGAAGATATTCGGGTTTTTCATGATAGAAACTCCCGAGGGTAATGCCGATACTAGCATTAATAAAGACTTCATAGCGGGAGAGTTGAAAGGGTTCGGTTAAAGACTGTAAGATGCGATCGGCGATGGTTTGGGCGCGATCGAGGGTGGGGAGTTCTTCCACGAGGACGGCAAATTCATCGCCCCCTAACCGCGCTAAGGTATCCTCTTCTCGGAGGGCAGATTGGAGGCGTCTGCCAATAGCAATCAGGAGTTCATCGCCGACGAGATGACCAAGAGAATCGTTGACGACTTTAAAGCGATCGCAGTCTAAAAAGAGGACGGCAAATTGATAGTTTGGGTTGGCTTTTCGGGCAGCGATCGCCTGGTCCAATCGTTCCATAAATAATGCACGATTGGGGAGATTTGTCAAGGGGTCATGGAGCGCTAAATGAAGTAACTGTTCTTGGAGTTGCTTCCGTTCCTTGATTTCCTGAACGAGTTCTTGATTAGACTGTTCTAACTGGAGGGTGCGTTCTTGAACCCGCGTTTCCAGTTCTGCATTGAGTTGCTGAATTTTTAATTCGGCAGCCCGTCGCAGGAGTTGCGTTTGGATGCGAGCTAAAACTTCTTCCAATTGAAAGGGTTTACTAATATAATCGATGCCGCCCACATTAAAAGCTTTGACCTTATCAAACGCATCATCTAATGCACTCAAAAAAATCACGGGAACTTCCCGAGTGGCCTCATTTGCTTTTAAAATTTCGCAAACTTGATACCCGGTCATATCCGGCATCATGATGTCCAATAAAATCAAGTCAGGGACGACAACGCGACAGGCTTTGAGAGCCATTTGACCGTTTAAAGCTTTGCGAACTTTATATCCTTCCTCGGTTAAAATCGTGGCAAGATAGCGTAGATTATCTTGGGTATCATCTACGATTAGAATATCTTTTTGAAGCATTGGAACAGGTGCGGCGTTCATTGGCCCTCCTGTTGAGTCAATTCCTCAATGAGATCAAACTGATAGTTATGAGCTAACTCCGCTAAGGCTTGAGATAAGGGGGCCCGTTCCGGGGGAATCTCTTCGAGTAAGCGTAATATCAAATCATCGCTGCATTGCATCGCAGCATCAGAAAGCTGATGAATCCAACTTTCGGGCATCACTTTTAAAGCCTCTGGAGAGAGGGAATATTGGGGTTTAGAACTATCTAGCGGTGAGCGGTTGAGGTCCGGGGCGAGGTCTTCAAAAATATAGTCAATATTCAGATGCTTGCTAATCGTTTCAAGCAACAATTCTTCTTGAAACGGCTTCCGGATGAAGTCATCGCAACCGGCATCTAAAATCATTTTTCTTTCTTCCTCAAAAGCACTAGCCGTTAAAGCGACAATGGTCGTTTTTTGACCTTGCGCGGTACTTTTAATATGTCGGGTGGCTTCATAACCATCCATGACGGGCATTTGCATATCCATGAAAATTAAGTGAGGTTTCCAAGTTTGATAAACCGCGATCGCCCCTTGGCCGTTCTCTGCCTCTTGCACTTGAAATCCCAAGGATGTCAAGATTGTCTTTAACAATAGACGACTTTCAAAGGCATCATCTACGACTAAAATGCGAAATTCATTCGCCTGAGCTTGGGGGGCGATCGCCACTGCACGACGCTTGGTTTGACGAGTTTGAACCTCCGCCTCGCTACTCGGTGCGATCGCCACTGCAAAGGCAAACACCGTTCCCTGACCCACGGTACTGGTGACCTGAATATCGCCTCCCATTAATTGTACGAACTTTCGGCTAATTGGTAAACCCAGGCCGGTACCTTGCTGAGATTTACGACCGGTTTCAGTTTGTCCAAAGGGTTCAAACAATTTCCCCATCTCTTCCGGGGCGATTCCTGGACCCGTATCTTCAATTTCAAAATATAAGAACTGACCCCCATTACTGGCGTCCGAAAAATCCCCCTCCCTAAGATTAACCCCAGACAGAGCATCTTTTACTTCAATCCGGAGGATGACGTGACCTGTTTCGGTAAACTTGATGGCATTCCCCACAATATTAATGAGAACTTGGCGCAATTTACTCTCATCGGTTTTCACAAACTGAGGAAGGGCATTACACCCCTCAAAAATAATCTGAAGTTGCTTAGATTCTGCCTTAAGCTGAAACATTTCATTTAAGGATTTCAGCAAATTAATTAAATCAAAATTGACGGGGTTAAAACTCATTCTTCCCGCTTCAATTTTTGACATTTCCAATACATCATTAATCAACGCCAACAGATGACCTCCAGCACGATTAATAATTTTTAAATGCTCATGATTTTCCGGTTTCAGAGAGGAATCCCGGGCCATGACTTGAGTAAACCCTAAAATCGCATTCAAAGGGGTTCGCAATTCATGGCTCATATTGGCAAGAAACTCACTTTTTGCTCGGTTGGCGGCATCCGCAGCGAGGGCGGCTTTTTGCAAGGCGTGGGATTGTCGCTGAGTTTTTTCCAGTAACTCCGCTTGCTGGAGGGCGACTCCCAACTGATTGCCAATTTGAACCACTACTTTAATTTCCGCTTCCTTCCAGTGGCGAGGACCGCTATTTTGATAGCTGGCTAATAATCCCCAGAGTTTATTCCCGGAAAAAATCGGCACAATAATATAGGCTTTGGCTTGAAATTGCTCTAAAATATTGAGGTAAGCTTCATCAAAGCCCGCCTTATACACATCTTCAACGGCCAAATACGTCAAGCCTAAATTCCACTCTTCAGTTCGGGCCGCTTGCATATAGCAATCTTCCAGCCCAACTTCCTGTTCCCCTGGAGACTCAACATCGCCCCCGTTGAGTTTCACCGCAGTTTCGGGGAAATTTTGGATGTTCTCCATTAAAGAAATCCATTCGGGACCCGTGGATTCCGCCACCACCTCACCTCGCCAGTCGTCATGAAAATGGTGCACTAAAACGCGATCGCACTTGAGTACCTGGCGTAATTCCCGAGTCGTTGCCGAAAAAATCGTTTCCAAATCCAGGGTTTCGCGCATTCGTTGAATCACTTGGGATAAAGCCCGTTCCCGTTGGACACTTTCCTGTAACGCTTCTTCCGCTTTTTTGCGTTCTGTAATATCCGTTAAAGTTCCCGTGAGTCGGTAAGCTTCCCCTTCTTCATTCCGGATACATTTGCCCTTGACTTCCACCCAAATCCAGCTTTTATCTTTCCGTTCCATGCGGTGGGTATGATAATAATACAAGGGATGGGGATTTTGCCCTTGCACATGGTCTTGTAGGGTTTGCATCGCCACGGACAAATCATCGGGGTGGACTTTGTTAAACCAAGTGCTAACCCGATACGGTAATTCTCCCTCTTCATACCCTAAAATTTGCATCCAGACTGGGGAGTAATAAATCTGGTCATTTTTTAAATCCCAATCCCAAATCCCATCATTCGTCCCGGATACAGCTAATTTAAACCGTTCCTCACTTTCCCGCAAGGCATCTTCCGCCCGTTTGCGTTCCAGCAGTTCGGTTTTAGCTTGTTCAAAGAGAGTACATTGTTGAATTGCGATGGATAATTGCACTGAAAGCTGACGCAGGGATTCAATTTCCGATTCATGCCATTGTCTTTCGCCACTACAATGATGCGCAATCAGTAATCCCCATAATTGTTCCCCTTGTCGCAAAGGAACGACGAGATTCGCTTGAACAGCAAACTGACTCAGGAGTTCTACATGACATTCCGACAGTCCCGCTTTGTAAATATTATCAATGCTGCGAATTCGACCTTGCGCGTATAGGGGAATGTGGGTTTCAATGAAACAGCGATCTTCGATTTCAATTCCTTTGACCGACATCCAGGCAGAACCCACGGATTCAACGGCAATTACCCCACCCCAGTCGGGGTTAAAACGGTAGATTAAAATTCGGTCCGTGGCTAAAAATCGGCGAACTTCTTTGACAGCAGTATCCAGGACTTCTTCTAAGTCAAGAGAGGATCGAATCCGTTCCTGAATGGAACTGACTAGGCGTTCCCGTTTAAGCTGCTGTTGTAAGGCAATTTCGGCCCGTTTGCGTTCGCTGATATCCGTAATGGTGCCGAGATAGCCTTTCAATGCGCCATCCTCACCGATTTCGGCGATCGCCTGCCCGATCGCCCATACGACCATTCCATCGGGCCGCACAAAGCGATATTCTGACTTAAACGGTACCCGAGTTTCCGCCGCTAGAAACCACTCCGATTGTACCCGCTTCAAATCATCGGGATGGAGATTGGCAATCCAACTTTTCCCGATCGCTTGTTCTAAAGAAAGTCCCGTCAACTCAGTCCATCGCTGGTTAACATAAAGACAATTTCCCTGGGCATCCGTATGAAAAATACAAACCGGAGAAGCTTCAGCCAGGGTTTGATACCGCCGCTGACTCTCATCTAAAGCTGCTTCCGCAGCTTTTCGGGGTGTGATATCTTTATGAGTGCCGCTCATGCGTAAGGGGATGCCAGATGGATCTCGTTCTACTACTTTACCCCGTGAGAGAATCCATTTCCACTCCCCAGACTTCGATCGCATTCGTAATTCCCCTTCATACACCGGGAGAATTCCCCCTAAATGGTCTTCTAATGCCCGTAGCATCAGCTTATAGTCCTGGGGATGTAACAACTCCTCCCAGATTTGAGCGTGATTGCCTATTTCCTCCACCTCATACCCCAGCATCTGTTTCCATTGCGGGTCAAAATAGGTTTTTCCTGTGGGAATTTGCCAGTCCCAAATCCCTAATTCACTGCCTTCCAAAGCCAGTTGTAACCGTCGTTCACTCTCACTCAAAGCCGCTTCTGCCACCTTTTGACCAATCGAGGAACCCAATTGGGTGGCAACCGCCCCCACCAAGGCGATCGCCCGGTCATCTCGGGGGCTTTCTGTACGTTTAAAAAAGGTTAAAACCGCTAAAATCCCATTGCCTCGGATAATGGGTACCGCAAAACTCGCTTTTAATCCCTGTTTGACTGCCATTAAAGAATCAGCGAAAGCTTCAGTGTCGGCAGTCAAATTTTCAATCCATTCCGGTTGCCGCGACTCCCAAACCCGCCCGGGAAGTCCTTCCCCAACGCGATAAGTCAGGGGTTGCCGTTGCAGGCGGAACTCTTCCACATCCGGATCTGGGTAATACCAACCGGGACGATAGGTGAGGATTTGCTGATTCTCATCGGGAAGCCAAGCTTCTGCGACATCCCAATTAATGGTAATACAAATTGAGCGTAATACAGAGGCTAAAGCACTTTCTAAATCAGGGGCTTGACGAATAGCTTGATTCGTCTCTAATAGCAGCCGGATGTCATCTTCACTTTGTTTGCGAGCGCTAATATTACTAAAGGTACAAACCACTCGTTCCACGTGACCCGATGAGTCGAGTTGGGGGTCCATATTCATCAGTAACCATACCGTATCTTTTCTCCCCCAACGACAGATTCCTGTGACTTGGTTCTGTACGGGTTGACCCTGGGCGATCGCCATTTGAAGAGGATGCTCTTCTTGAATCGAAATGGTACCATCCAGGGAAAGAATCTGCCAGTTAAACTCGAACGCATTTTTTCCTTGCAACCCGGATTCTGGGACATCCAGTAGTTCACTCGCCAGGGGATTGCTTAATAAAATATTGCCTTTGGCATCCAGAAGTAAGACCCCAACTGGCATATTTTCTACTAACGTTCGGAATCGGATTTCACTTTCTTGGAGGGCCTGTTCTCGTAAAAGGCGGGATTGATACCGGCGATCGACCAGGGAGGTAATCAGAGTGCCAATCAGCAAAATCAGCGTCCCCATACCGATTTGCATTGCTAACCAGGATTGGTCTGCCCCTTCAATCCGCATCGCTTCCGGGTGGGAAATTGCGGCAAAACAGGTCGCCCACATTCCGGTATAGTGCATTCCGGCGATCGCCACCCCCATAATCCCTGCACTCCCCAGTTTCACCCATTCCCGGTGAAGACTCAGGGAATTGCGCACCTCAAAGGCTAACCCTAACGCAGTCGTCGAAGCCAAAATGGCGATCGCCACCGACAGGGTGACTCCCCAAGGATTGTACACCAGCCTTGCCGGGACCTGGACTGCCGCCATTCCGAGATAATGCATCGAAGCGATCGCCAAACCCATGACTATTCCCCCTCCCACCAGGAGGCGGACCTTCAACTGTTGACGATGGTATAGCAACATCGCCAAAGCGGAAGCAACAATCGCATCCACCCAAGATAACAGAGTCAGCGGGATATTATAGGCCGTAGGGACAGGCAACTGTAACGCCAACATCGCAATAAAATGCATCGACCAAATGCCAGTTCCCATCGCCACCGCCCCACCCACACTCCAAATTAAGCGCGATCGCACCGAAGAAGTCGGATTAACCCGTCCGGCTAAATCCAACGCCGTGTAAGAAGCGATCGCCCCAATAATGAATGAAAGCGCGACTAAAACCGGCTGATATTGACCCCGAATCATGTCCATAATTGTCCCTGATATTGCCTTGTTTATGTTAAAAAATAGAGTGAAATCCAGCGCAAGTATTAACCCGTTTTTGATAATATTAATTAAATCTTAATTGACCACTTTAATTTTAAAATCAACAATTCAACCCCCTCTAACAGTCAATTATAAAACACCACAAAAGGGGTCCAATAGTCACCGCTCTTTTTGAGAACGCCACAGCTTCCAAAAAGCCCCTCAGCCTTACCTTTCAATCCGCCTTCAACTCACCCATAAAGCAGAAGAGGAATATGCCTATCAGGGAGGCACTCCCACACTCCATCCTTGTCCTTCACCCTTGAGTCAGGGCCGAGTGACCCTATTAGGTATTTCTCAATGGACCCTAGATTGACCCTATCCTCCATCAACCCCAAACCCCCCACAAATTCAGACAAGCCGCTAGGTGATGGGGCGAACCAAACCCATAACGCTTTTTTCAACCATTGAGTGGGTTACAACTGATTTAAGATAGCCATATCCTATCAACATTTTGCACAAGAATCGAACCCCTGAAAATTAAACATCCTATCAACCTGCATAAAGCACTGACTGGAATAGTCATTTTCGCCATGATGTGGGCTTACCAGAACTTTACTTTAGGAGCCTGGATCTATCTAGCCTTGCATGGAACTTATGGATTTCTGTGGTTGCTCAAAGACCAAATTTATCCCGATAAACGGTTTGAAGAGGAAGTTGCCCCCGCAGTGGGAATTGGCAGCTTTATCATGTTAGCTCTTTATTGGGTCGCGCCATTGGTTCTCATGAGTAGCGGTTCAGTTCCCTCCCCTAATTTAGTAGCCGTAGCCGTTGCGGGCTACACCCTAGGGATATTTTTGCATTACACCTCGGATGCCCAAAAATATTACACCTTGAAGTATCGACCGGGACTGATTACCGAGGGATTTTTTGCGCGGAGTCGTAATATCAATTACTTAGGAGAAATTTTGATTTATGGTGCATTTGCCTTGCTCACTCAACATTGGCTACCTTTTGTAATTCTAGGATTTTTCTTTGGGACTGTGTTTTTTCCGGGTATGGTTTCCAAAGACAAATCTCTCTCTCGTTATCCAGAATTTTCCGAGTATAAAAATAAGAGCGGATTGTTGCTGCCGAATTTGTTTAAACCCAGTGAAAGCGGGAATCTTTCTCAAAATCAAACCCCTTAATTTTTCTACCACGGTCAATATTCAGGAGGCAGTCTCAGGACTCAAATCCAAGTTTTAGGAGTTAATACAGTACACCTCTTGCCCTAAAAAGCCGATGGGCGTTTTTAAGGGGGGTTGGGGTGAGCGATCCAAATTTGGGCAAGAAATCTAGTATTAGGTCAGCTAGGATAAGAAACCAGGTTTCTAACCTTTCCTGTCCCCACCCCCTAACCTTATTTAAGGATTGCAACTTAGAACCGCAACAACAGGGATAAGCTGTTGCCGCCTTTAAATCGGACATTCAAGAGAGAGCAAAATGCAAAGCCCGCTATAGCACCGCCCTGGTTAAAAAGCGATCGCCTCCTTAAAATATCCGGAAAGCAACAGCTTGATCCAACTTCATCCGATAATCAAAATACCCTATTAAGCCCCCCTAATCATGTACAACAGCAACTCCTATCAACTCATGGCCGAATATAATTGCTGGATGAACCAGAAGATTTATCAAGTTTGCGAATCAATTCCTGATGAACAACGCAAGCAAGATAGGGGAGCATTTTTCAAATCAATTCATGGAACCTTGAACCACCTGCTTTATGGAGATAAAGTCTGGATGGGGCGATTTACCAATCAGCCCTTTTTGGGGACATCCCTCTCACAAGAATTGTATGCCGATTTTGCTGAATTGAGAGCCGAACGCGAACAGACAGACCAGCAAATTTTAGAATGGGCTAAGAACCTGGACCCGGACTGGTTAAATCAGCCCTTTGAATATAGTAGTCAGTCCGACCAAAAACGGCGGGTGATGCCTGCCTGGATTTTGGTGACCCATCTGTTCAACCATCAAACGCATCATCGAGGACAAGTGACCACCCTAATCAAACAACTCGGTTATGAACCCGGAGTGACTGATATTCCTTGGATGCCCGGGGTCAATCAGTTAGATTGGGAATGATTCACGAACCTGGGAAGCTAGGGCCATCCTTTTATAGGTTGCGATCAATCCCAGTTTCAATCCCTGAAAGGGATTAGGGGTCATTGAGACGCATGGAGTCTAGGTCTGGCGCACAATTAGTGAGTTTCAATCCCTGAAAGGGATTAGGGGTCATTGAGACTTATTTGTTGTATTGTTAGGGGCGTAAACAAATTGTAGTTTCAATCCCTGAAAGGGATTAGGGGTCATTGAGACTTATCGGAACGAACGGGTGCAAGAGCTATGTTTGTGTTTCAATCCCTGAAAGGGATTAGGGGTCATTGAGACTCATTACCTTACCGGCAAGGTAATCAAAATAAGTTTGTTTCAATCCCTGAAAGGGATTAGGGGTCATTGAGACAGTGAAGGTGCGGTGTATTTGGTCTTGTCTCGAATGTTTCAATCCCTGAAAGGGATTAGGGGTCATTGAGACTCTGGCGTTCAATCAAAGCGCTTAAACTGCACCCGTTTCAATCCCTGAAAGGGATTAGGGGTCATTGAGACGTAAATACAAGGCTTCTGCGGCGATCGTGTTTAACCTGTTTCAATCCCTGAAAGGGATTAGGGGTCATTGAGACAAATCAACCCTCAAAACGCTGAATCTTATACGGGTTTCAATCCCTGAAAGGGATTAGGGGTCATTGAGACGCTCTTAAAAGAAGTCTTGAAAATCGGGTCAAACAGTTTCAATCCCTGAAAGGGATTAGGGGTCATTGAGACTCTTTAGCGGTTCTTAAAATCTCTAGTTCCTTAGTTTCAATCCCTGAAAGGGATTAGGGGTCATTGAGACGTTTACCCAGAAGGCTGCTCAATACTCCTCAAATGTCTACGTTTCAATCCCTGAAAGGGATTAGGGGTCATTGAGACGATGCCAACCGCAATGGTTTGAGGGATCCTTTACACCCTTGTTTCAATCCCTGAAAGGGATTAGGGGTCATTGAGACCTATTGGAGAAGAATTACTCATAGGTGCTGTTTCTTTGTTTCAATCCCTGAAAGGGATTAGGGGTCATTGAGACCCATTAACGCCCGCGTTAGAAAGCGCACCAATTACGTTTCAATCCCTGAAAGGGATTAGGGGTCATTGAGACTGGAAAGAGTTAAGAGCTACCGTTAATCCTAAAAAAGTTTCAATCCCTGAAAGGGATTAGGGGTCATTGAGACTTGCTTTCAAGTCCTTAACAAGCTCAGTGTAATGGGGTTTCAATCCCTGAAAGGGATTAGGGGTCATTGAGACAGAATAGGGGTTTGGGGCATACTCTCCAGTAAGGATCCGTTTCAATCCCTGAAAGGGATTAGGGGTCATTGAGACGGACCCTGATGAGGGCACATTCCATGATTCCGGGTTTCAATCCCTGAAAGGGATTAGGGGTCATTGAGACTCAATTCCTTTCCCCCCTCTCCCCTTCCTCCCCCCTTGTTTCAATCCCTGAAAGGGATTAGGGGTCATTGAGACTCTTTGAAGCGCTTCTACCCATTCCCCAATAGTTTGTTTCAATCCCTGAAAGGGATTAGGGGTCATTGAGACCGTTGGCATAGGGGCAAATTCGGCCAAATTGAGCGTTTCAATCCCTGAAAGGGATTAGGGGTCATTGAGACCCAAGTTCTGCCCTGAATTTTAACAGGGCAGGATGTGTTTCAATCCCTGAAAGGGATTAGGGGTCATTGAGACTGCCGGTAGTTGAAACCTTTGATATATGGAGTTTTCAAGGTGCATTTGCGCGAACCTATATTAAAAGTAGCATTCCAAGCTCTGGTTTGTAAATAGGTCAATTTCATTTTTTCCTCAAGTCATTGTCCTGTAAAGCTTTCAGCAGTTGCGCGAACCTCTAAGAGAGGGAAAAAGGCTTAATGGGTTATGTGGTAAAGATTTCAGCCTCAAGTTTTGTCCCTGGGTTTTCTACAGCTTAGGGTTCGCGCAAATAGGGGATAAAACATCGGGTGGGGTCCCTGGGGTCTAACGTCCCGGATTGATTCTATGTAGATGGAGCAGCAGGACTCCTTGAATATAGTTAATTTTAACAGAATCTTGAAGGGTGAGCCTTGGCTTTTTGATGCCTGAACACCCTGGCAACATTACTTAGGGTGGTCGAGTAGGAATCTACTCCCGAGTTTTAGGAATAAGTTCACGGCAAGGCAGTTGGTTGAAGCTGACGGACCCTTGAGGGTTTGCGCCCCTGATTTCACCAGCGATCGCCCCTTGGCAACTGTTAAATTTTGTCAAAGAAACGCGAATTATTTCTCAAACCCTGATTCCTTCGTGGGAAATGTCAAAAAACCATAGAAAACCGATCCGGCGCTTCGGAGTAGATCCGTTAGAATTTTCCTTAAGAGCCGATACTCTAGCGTCTTTTTGACTAAAAATCATCTGACTATCGCTAGATTTCCTAAACCCAAACTCACTAAACCCTTAACAGTCTTCTGTCATGTGTCATTTGTTAAAGGACCCATGACCAAGGACAATGACATAAGACCAAAGACCCATGACTCAATATTCCAACGCCCATCCTAAAGCTGCGGATCTGTCCTCTTACCCGAGCTTTCTGACCTAATTTTCCATCCTTAACGAGATTTATGAACCATCAAAAACTGCCACAAAAACAGGGACTCTATGACCCTCAGTTTGAACACGATGCTTGCGGTGTTGGCTTTATTGTTCATCAAAAAGGCCAAAAATCCCACTCCATCGTTGAACAGGCCCTGACTATTCTCCTCAATCTGGACCACCGGGGTGCTTGTGGTTGCGAAAATAATACCGGGGATGGTGCCGGAATTTTAATCCAAGTCCCGGATGCGTTTCTGAAAAAAGTTGCCGCAGCAGACAATATCCAACTGCCGATCGCTGGTGAATATGGCGTTGGCAACATCTATTGTGCTCAGGACCCGGCGATTCGCCAGCAAAGTAGGCAGCTTTTTGAAAAAATTGTCGCGGAGGAAGGGCAAAAGGTTCTGGGATGGCGGGATGTGCCCACGGATAACTCCTCTTTGGGGAATACGGCGAAATCCAGTGAACCCTTTATTTGTCAGGTGTTCATCCAACGCAGTGCCAATATTACCGATGATTTGGCGTTCGATCGCAAGCTGTATGTGATTCGCAAACGGGCAGAACGGGAAATTCACGTCAGTCAATTGGACTCATTCTGGTATGTTTGTAGTCTCTCCTGCCGCACCCTAGTTTATAAGGGGATGTTGATGCCGGTTCAGGTGGGTGACTATTTCCCAGAACTCCATGATGAGACGATGGAGAGTGCCTTGGCCCTGGTGCATTCCCGCTTCAGTACCAATACGTTCCCCAGTTGGGAACGGTCTCACCCCTATCGCTACATTGCCCATAATGGGGAAATCAATACCTTGCGGGGTAATATCAACTGGATGCACGCCCGGGAGTCCCTGTTTGAGTCGGAACTGTTCGGCGAGGACCTCAAAAAGCTGTATCCGGTGATTGATTTAGAAGGCAGCGATTCAGCAATTTTCGATAATGCGTTGGAAATGCTGTTCCTGTCGGGACGGTCCTTGCCTCATGCGGTAATGATGATGATTCCCGAACCCTGGACCGCCCATGAGTCCATGAGTCCGGAGAAAAAGGCGTTCTACAAGTATCATTCTTGCTTAATGGAACCCTGGGATGGTCCGGCCTCGATCGCCTTTACTGATGGCACAATGATGGGGGCCGTCCTCGATCGCAATGGTTTACGTCCCTCTCGCTATTACGTCACTAAGGATGATTTAGTGATTATGGCCTCGGAAGCGGGGGTATTACCGATTGAACCGGAACGTGTTGCCTATAAAGGTCGCCTGCAACCAGGTCGGATGTTCCTGGTTGATATGAAACAGGGTCGGATTATTTCTGATGAAGAAATCAAAACCCAAATTGTCAGCGAACATCCCTATCAACAGTGGATCGATGAGAATTTGGTGGCGCTTTCTCAACTGAAAGAGGGTCCGGAATTGCGGGAAATTGACCCGGTGCCGTTGATTCAACGACAAATGGCGTTCGGGTACACTTTTGAGGAATTGCGCCTGTTAATGACGCCAATGGCGACCAATGGGGTGGAGGCAGTCGGGTCGATGGGGACCGATACGCCGTTGGCGGTGTTAAGCGATCGCCCGAAATTGCTCTATGACTATTTCCAACAACTGTTTGCACAAGTTACAAATCCCCCGATTGACTCGATTCGGGAGGAAATTGTCACCTCGGCAGAAACCACCATTGGTTCAGAACGAAATCTCCTCAAACCCACCCCGAAAAGCTGCAATTTAATTGAGTTAAAAACCCCGGTTCTCACCGATGAAGACTTGGCAAAACTCAAGGCAGTGAATGAAGGGGAGTTTAAATCCACAACGATTCCGATGTTATTTGACCCCACTGCTGGGGTGAAGGGATTGGAAGCGGCCCTGGAAGAGATTTTTGCCCAGGCAACTCAGGCGATCGCCACCGGTACGAATATCCTCATTCTCAGCGATCGCGGGGCGAACAAGGAAAAGGCAGCAATTCCCGCATTATTGGCGGTTTCCGGACTGCATCACCATCTGATTCGCGAAGGCACTCGCACTCGGGTGGGATTAGTTCTGGAATCCGGCGAACCTCGGGAAGTGCATCATTTCGCGACTTTGATTGGGTATGGTTGTGGGGCGATTAATCCTTATCTCGCCTTTGAAACCATTGATGACATGATTCGCGAGAAATTACTCGTGAATGTGGAGTATAAAACCGCTGTCAAGAATTACATCAAAGCGGTGACGAAAGGGGTGGTGAAAATTGCCTCGAAGATTGGGATTTCAACGATTCAAAGCTATCGCGGCGCACAAATTTTCGAGGCGATCGGGTTGAATCAGTCGGTGATTAGTCGGTACTTTACCTGGACTGCTTCCCGGATTGAAGGGGTGGATTTAGAGGCGATCGCCAATGAAACCATTATGCGTCATTCTCACGCTTTCCCCGATCGCGATGCCAATGGTCACACCCTGGATGTGGGCGGCGAATACCAGTGGCGCAAAGACGGTGAAGCTCACTTGTTGAGTCCGGAAATCATTCACGCCTTGCAACAAGCAGTGCGTGAGGGCAATTACGAACTCTACAAGAAATATGCGGCGAAAGTGAACGAGCAAAATCAGAAGTTCTTCACCTTGCGCGGATTGCTGGAGTTTAAGGCACAGCAACCGATTCCTTTAGAAGAAGTAGAACCGATTGAGAACATCATGAAACGGTTCAAAACCGGCGCGATGAGCTATGGTTCGATTTCTAAAGAAGCGCACGAAGCATTGGCGATCGCCATGAACCGAGTTGGTGGCAAATCCAACACCGGCGAAGGTGGGGAAGACCCAGAGCGTTATACTTGGACCAACGAACGGGGCGACTCCAAAAATAGTGCGATTAAGCAGGTTGCTTCCGGACGGTTTGGCGTCACCAGCTTATACCTGTCCCAGGCGAAGGAACTTCAAATCAAAATGGCACAAGGTGCTAAACCCGGGGAAGGGGGACAATTACCGGGACTGAAAGTCTATCCCTGGATTGCCAAAGTGCGCCACTCCACCCCGGGAGTCGGGTTGATTTCGCCCCCCCCTCACCATGATATCTACTCCATCGAAGACTTGGCGGAGTTGATTCATGACCTCAAAAATGCCAACCGCAACGCCCGAGTTAACGTCAAGTTAGTCTCGGAAGTCGGTGTGGGAACCATCGCTGCTGGGGTTGCCAAAGCACACGCCGATGTGGTGCTCGTCTCCGGATTTGATGGCGGTACAGGTGCCTCTCCCCAAACCTCGATTAAACACGCCGGTTTACCCTGGGAGTTAGGGTTAGCGGAAACCCATCAAACCCTCGTCTTAAACAATCTGCGGAGTCGGATTGTGGTGGAAACTGATGGACAGATGAAGACGGGACGAGATGTGGCGATCGCTGCCTTACTCGGTGCCGAAGAATACGGATTTTCCACCGCACCTTTGGTCACCTTGGGCTGTATTATGATGCGCGTCTGCCATAAAAACACCTGTCCCGTGGGGATTGCCACCCAAGATCCGCAACTGCGGGCCAAATTCATGGGAGACCCGGAATATGCGGCCAACTTCATGAAATTTATCGCCCAAGAACTGCGGGAAATCATGGCCCAGCTTGGGTTCCGGACCCTGAATGAAATGGTGGGACGGACGGACTTACTGGAACCGAAAAAGGCCGTAGATCACTGGAAAGCGAAAGGAATTGACCTTTCTAACATTCTGTATCAACCGCAAGTCGGTCCGGAAGTGGGTCGGTATTGCCAGATGGCACAGGACCACGGATTAGAGAAGTCCTTGGATATGACAGTGTTGCTGGATCTGTGCAAAGGTGCGATCGAAAACGGCGAAAAAGTCAAAGCAACCCTGCCGATTACCAATATCAACCGAGTCGTCGGCACAATTCTCGGCAACGAAATCACCAAAAAACATTGGGATGGATTGCCAGACGGCACGATTCACCTGCATTTCCAAGGTAGCGCCGGACAAAGTTTCGGGGCCTTTGTACCCAAAGGAGTCACCCTAGAACTGGAAGGCGACGGCAACGATTACATCGGTAAAGGACTCAGCGGCGGTAAAATTATCGTGTATCCGTCCAAGAAATCCACCCTCGTCCCCCATGAGAACATCATCGCGGGTAACGTCGCCCTCTATGGTGCAACCAGTGGGGAACTGTATCTGTCAGGGATTGCCGGGGAACGGTTCGCCGTCCGCAACTCCGGGGTTCATGCCGTTGTCGAAGGCGTCGGTGACCACGGATGTGAGTATATGACCGGCGGTAAAGTCGTCGTGATTGGACCTGCCGGACGGAACTTTGCAGCAGGGATGAGTGGCGGAGTTGCCTATATCCTAGATGAAGCAGGAGATTTCGCCACCCGGTGTAATACTCAGATGGCGGATATGGAAAAGTTGGAACAACCGAGTGAAATTGCGATCGTCCGGGAGATGATCCAGAAACACGCGGATTATACCAACAGTCCCAAAGCGGCAGAAGTGTTGGCAAACTGGGAGGACATGGTGCCCAAGTTTGTCAAAGTGATGCCACGGGATTACAAGCGGGTGTTACAAGCGCTGGAAAGTGCATTAGCGTCCGGTTTAAGCGGCGATGATGCCTTGGATGCAGCGTTTGAACAAAATGCCCGAGATGTTGCCCGGATTGGGGGTAGTTAGGAGATAATTAGGAGGGTGGGCAGTTGCCTGCCCTCCTAAAAACTCAATATCAATGGTTATCATTAGGCTACAGAAACTTTCTTCAGGAGGGAAAAATGGTTGACTTTAAAAAGAGATTAGGGTTGAAAGCAATTGATAAAAAAGTAAATCCGGTTGAGATTTATGATGAATTAGATCGAAAAAGCGAAACAGGTCCTCTTCGTCCCGTTCAAGCAGAAATTTTGAGTGAGTGGTGGGCTAATCGTAAAGAAGATAAAGATTTAATTCTAAAGTTACCGACTGGACAAGGAAAAACCTTGATTGGTTTATTGATGCTTCAGTCTCAATTAAATCAAAAAAAAGGACCTTGCTTATATGTCTGTCCTAACAAGCATTTGGCAGATCAAACCTGCCGGGAAGCTGATAAATTTGGAATTAACTATGTACAAATAGACCAGTCTCTACCTGAAGAGTTTTTGAATTCAGAAAAAATATTAATCACTCATGTTCAAAAAGTTTTTAATGGTAAATCAATATTTGGAATTGGTGGTAATTTTCAAAAGGTCGATACTATTGTTTTAGATGATTTTCATGCTTGTATTAGTTTTATCAAAGATTGTTTTAAAATTAACGTTCCAAAAGATAATGAAATTTACCCACAAATATTACAAC
>CBFGOM010000129.1:0-18269 GCA_965650385.1 uncultured Oscillatoriaceae bacterium | reverse complement strand
TGCGACTGGTAATTAGTTGAAAAAACCCCCTGCTGTTATGGCGGGGGGTTTTTTTAGGAAAGAAACTTCGTTTCTGGTCCAGTTGAGTTAGGGCTGTACAGAGGGCCTAAAAAGAGGGGTGGGGAATAATAGCCGGTCGTTGTTGTCCTCACCGCTCTTTTTTCGGCCAATAGCGATTAATTAGCTATCGCTTTCAATGTAGATGAACAGCAGACCCATAACCACGGCGGGCATTAACCAGCAAACGACGGGAATCAAAATCCAAGGCAGGTAAGCAGCTGCATAAGCACCTGTCATATCTAATTTCTCCTATTTCAAGTTTTGGGTTGACGAGAGGACGATTAACGACGGTGAGTCAGTTATTTTCCTCTAAATTAAGGTGAGACTTTTCAAAAATCAGAATCTGCCGATGCAGATGAGCTAATTTTAGGTGACTGGAGGTCACGGTTCAAAACCAGCAAATTAAAGCCCTATTTAGGGACTATTATGCAAGACTGAGGTAGAATTTCAGCCGTTAACCGGGTCGAGTTAGTTAACTAAACCCCGGAAAATGGCATCGACGCCACCCAGGTTTTCTAAGAGGAAATAGGCGACGAATGCGCCACCCATTGCACCCACGAAGAACCCAGCGGTAAGCTGACTCCAACCCTCAGCGGTTTTTAAGCTGCTGGGGGCTTGGGGATTTTTGCTGGGGTAATCGTCATCGCCAGTGACTTGGAACGAGGCAATCCCGTAGACAGACAGACAGGCGGTGGCGATTAAAATTAAAGACAGGGCCGAGACTAATCCACCTAGGTTGGCTGCTTCGGTATAGTCGCGCAGGGGACCTAGTTTAATCCAAGGGCCAACTAGGAAATAGCCGTGGGCCATCCCAATTTCGATCCCACGGAGAATGGGGGAGAGTCCTTTGCGATAGGCAGGCAGGTTACCAATGAATGCTTTGGTAAAGGCAGAATCGCTAATGGGGGTGGAGAGGTGACCTACAAAGGGGTCTCCACCGTAAGGCTTCACCATTTCAATATCTCTTGCATCGGCCATATTTGTTTTTCCTCGTGGTGTGACAATCAGTAAAAGAACTTAAGGTCATATTCTAAGCAAGGAGGGGTCGCCTAGTCTCAGAATTAGTGCGTAGCTTTAAAAAACTTCATGAAAAGCGCCTAAATCCCCTGGGGCTGGTAACCACTGATTTTAATTTACCTTGGTTCGGTGACCTTTGCGATCGCGATCCCAGCCTTTAATTCTCGGATGGGAGTAAGTTCAGGGTTTAACTTCGGTTTCTGTTAAATTTTGTTAAGAAATTTAACAAGTTTAGGGAATAGACCGGGTATTTCTACCCCTCCTGAGATTGTGCCACAGGTCAAGGGCGATCGCCCCAAGTCAAAAGGTAGATTTGCGCGGAATCGCAACCAAGGATAACTCATCCACTGGCATGATTTTCGAGGGTTCCCTGCCACAATCAGAGTCGGCTTTTAGACTCTTCTAGTCGGGGAGGACAGTAACGATTAGAAACTGGGTTTTTCACCGGATTTTTGCTGAATCTTTTCCCATCGGATGGGCAATTGTCTAAATTTAGGGAGACTCGTAGGCGGTTTGACTATAGAAATTCAAATCTTGATAAAATTTATAAATTAAGTCCCAATTGAAAAGCGATCGCCTGACTCTTTCTAAGTTGACAGAAGCGATCGCCTGATTCTTGAGTTAAGGGTTATTCAGGAAAATCGGGAATCACCCATTTCGGCGGCTGCATCCGTTTTTTTCTAATGGCTTCTTCGGCGATTTCTATCATTTTATCTAAGGACGTTTCCTCGATAAACTGGGACGTTTGTTCTGCATATCCGCGATTGGGGCATTGGTCTCCCAATACACAGCCATTCACGCAGGCTACAGCACAGTTAATAGTCTCTGTCACAACCAACCTCTTCTTTATGTTCCTCTTGAGTTGACATTAACCTCAAACGACTCTATCAGCTAGATGAAAGCAAACTACAGTCGTCTGTTAAGAATTTATCTTCTAAATAATGATTGTAGCATTACGGGTGAGGGGCATTGATATCGGGTTTCTCACCCTCTTGAGGTCCACTTATCCGGTTAAAGTCCCCCTTGACCCGAGGGATTTTGGGGGATCGTTTGGAGTTCAGGGGATCAAAAACCGTGATAGGTGTGGGACTGGGAACGTTAGCAAAGACTGGAGGGGTAGGGAGCACAGAAAAGGGCGATCGCCACAATCCGTTCCCGGAAGACCCCCGGAATCAATCCTCGGGGGAACCTCGACTTGTACTCTGGAATTCCCCGAAAACCGAGGGTTTGCGATAGACTATCAGCAAGACGAATCTATCGGGAGAGGTTGCCTCTGAATGTTTGGATTTCCCCGGGGTTGCTGGGGTTAAGTGGGTGCGATCGCCCGCTGCTGAAAGCCACCCCATCCCATTTCCGTGACTGAGGTGACTGAGGCAATTTCAAAGGCATTCAACCGGCTATTTATTGGTTAAAATAAGCAGTATTTTTTAGTCGGTTGAAACCCCATAATTCAATCGGGCCTCTTCCGGATTTTCAAGTGTTTTAGCTGTGAAATATAACCCTTCCAACTGCTGTTTTTTTGACGTTATGGCTATCCCTGTCATGTTCCCCGCCTTAAATCAATCGGTTAAAATTGGCTCTTTATTTCTAATGCTTGTTGGAGTTTGGGGCTGTACCAATTTGGTTAAATCGGGAGTGGGCGTCACCGATATTGAGCAGGTCCAAAGTGACTGGCAGAACCAAGATACGGTGTATTTAAAAGGTACGGTTGAAACTCTTGCACCGTTTCTGGAATCAGGCGCTTATCAACTTCAGGATGACACGGGTGCAATTTGGGTGATGACGAATTCAACCCTTCCGAATGTGGGCGATCGCTTGGTGATGAAAGGTCAGGTTACTTATCAAAGTATTCCGATTGCGGGACAAGAGTTAGGAGAAGTTTATATCAAAGAACGGGAACAGCTTGAACGGAAAACTTCGGCGAAGGAGAATCTCTAATCTGGTCGGTTTAAAAGAAACCGGGTTTGTTGCCTAAGCCCGGTTTCTTTTTGGGAAATTAACGTAAGGTTACGAACTCTTCAGCCGTGGAAGGATGAATGCCAATGGTAGCATCAAAGTCTTTCTTTGTCGCTCCCATATTGACTGCAATGGCTAATCCTTGAATGATTTCGGCTGCATCTTTACCAACCATGTGAACCCCTAAAATGCGATCAGTGGTTTTCTCCACAATTAATTTAATCATCACCTTTTCATCAGCATCGGTGAGACTATAAAACATGGGTCGGAATTTGGCGCGATAGATGGTTAAATTGTCCCCTACTTTGTCTCGGGCTTCCTCTTCTGTTAAGCCCACAGTGGAAGCTTCCGGCTGGGAAAAAACGGCGGTGGGAATGCCGGTATGGTTAATATGACGGGGGATATGACCAAAAACGGTATCAGCAAACGCACGTCCTTCCGCGATCGCCACCGGGGTTAAATTAATGCGATTAGTGCAATCTCCCACGGCATAGATATGGGATTGATTGGTACAACTATCGGGACTGACGGCGATCGCACCCAGAACTACTTCCACCCCTGCATTCTCTAAGTTTAAGCCGCTTAAATTCGGTTTGCGACCCGTTGCACAGAGTAAGGTATCAACGGTGATTGCTTCATGTTCTTCTCCGGCAAAAATTAACTTTAAACCGTCATCAGTTTTTTCAATCTTCTCTAGGGTTGTCTTAGTTTTGAATTGAATTCCATGTTTGGTCATTCCTTCTTGAATGTTCTGGACAATATCCTGATCGAAGCCTCGTAAAATATGTTCACGGCGAATAATTTGCGTCACTTCTGCCCCCAATCCATTCATAATTGAAGCAAACTCAACGCCGATATAACCACCGCCCCAAACCGCGAACCGTTTAGGAAATTCGCTCAAATGGAACATTTCATTGGAGGTGATGCTATGTTCAATACCCTCAATATCCGGTTTGTCAGGTTTTCCGCCTACCGCAATTAAGATTTTGTCCGCTGTGATTTTGCGATCGCCGACTTCAAGGGTATGGGGATCAATAAAAGTAGCCATCCCATTGATTAACTCAACCCCGCCTTTTTCCAGATTATTAATGTGGATCTGATTCAGGCGCATCACTTCTTTCTGCACCGCTTCCACCAGCTTATTCCAATCAAAATTGGGTTCAGCCTTGTCCCAACCGTAACCCACAGCATTTTGATACAGTTTAGAAAATTGGGACCCATAAACCATTAATTTTTTGGGCACGCAACCCCGGATGACGCAGGTCCCCCCCACTAAATCCCCTTCCGCGATCGCCACTTTAGCGCCATAAGAGGCAGCCCGTTTCGATGCGGCTAATCCGCCAGAACCCGCACCGATCACAAATAGGTCATAATCAAAGTCCGTCATCTCAGTCACTCCGTTTGTCTTCTTTTAATAACAGGGTAATCCCTTTCGCAGGGCGATGGCGAATAGGGGGAGGATGTTGGTAGTAACGACTTTATACAGAATCAGGCTTTCCAAGGGTAGCCCTGTCAAGATGATCAATTGGATGACAAAAAATCCGTGTTTCTTGTCGGAGTAAATGCTTGCGCCCTGAATGGGTAGTCAATTTAATGACAAAAAATCGTGGTTTCTTGTAGGGGCGTATTGCATACGCCCCATTCAGGGCGCAAGCATTTACTCTAACAAATCCATACTCCTTGACAGGGCTAGTTTTCAATCAGTTTTATGTATGAGCCCGCGCAGGCGGGCTTTGTTCGTATAGCCCCAGGCTTTCCTTACGGAACGCTACGCAAACAGCCTGCGGGTTTTTATAAACCTTTGAATGCCCGATTCCCTATAACACCAGGATTTACTATCAGTCCTTCCTCTCCTAGAATGGCATCACCCATCACACAAGACTCCAAAAATTTCTCCCCCATCTTCCCCATTTCCAATCCCTCCGTATAAATACTAACAAACCCCTCAGTATCGTTACGGAGAAAAGATTGATCACAAATACGGATGTTCTAAAACTGGGGAACCGTTAAGCTAGAGCATAGCGGAAAAATCAGCTTTTCGATGGGTTGAAGACATCAGAAATCGCCCCTGAGTTGTAGCGGGTGTTGAGAAGATTGATGATTTTATCGGATATTGCTGATAGGGCTATTTCCGGGGTTAACTGATGAGGGATAATCGCTCAATTTTACGGCAAGAGGGCAAAACTTCAATTGAGAAGAGAATCACCCTAATTTATCAGGTTTGTTGGAGCCTCATTTCTTTAAACTTTATCACAAAAAATATGTTTTATTCCCTGTTCTAAGTCGATGGTTTAGGAGGGAATTGTTTTAAACTTGCTGGGGTGAACTCTGGAAACCATTGCTTAAAAATCAGCCAGATGGCGGATGCGATCGCCCTAACTAAGGAGGTCATAATGTAACTATAGTTACTCACTGGATTGACATGAATTAAGTTATTTTAGATACGTTTTCGGGGATGCCGTATCCTCGATTGTTAAAAAATCTTGATAAATCAGGGAACCGATTGGCTTAAATGTTACGGTGGTAACACCCTGAATATCAAAAAGTTGATAAACTAACAGGCAATTAACGTGAAAAAATACCAAAAAAGTTTATAAAATTAGAAATCCTAAGATGAATTTAGATTTTAAAATGGGTTAAACCTAAAGTCTATTTTATTAAAAAACTCATAGTTTCACGTTACAAATTGAAAAACTTTGTAAATTCAAACCTTAAACATACACGAGTAAACAGCAAATCATGAAAGAAAATACACCGAATCAACCCCAGAAACAAGAAACCGCTCACAGTGCAGCCGCGCAGCTTGTTGGGTCGCCAACTAAGGCATTACAAAAAATTGTGAACAATAATCTGTCCGGGCGACTGACGATTCGAGATACGTCGGATCCTTCTGTATTTTGGCGGGTTCATTTTGGCAATGGCAAGGTGCATTTTGCCAGTAGTTTAACGGGATATCAAGAGCGCCTCGGTTATTACCTTTCGCGATTATGCCCGGAACTAAAAGAGCTTTCCCTAGAAGGGTTTCAGTCGGATTATCAGGCGATTTGTCATTATTGGAAAGTCGGAAAAATTTCCTTACAGCAGGCTAGAGAGGTCTTGCTTAAGCTTACCCAAGAAGCATTGGTACAAGTCCTCAATTTACCTCAAGCGGGACTGCAATTTGAAAAGACGGTGGGACTAGACCCAATTTTACTGTCTTTACCATTGAAGCAGACGATATTGCCGATGCGAGAAGCTATCGGAAAATGGGGGAAAATTAAGGCAGAAATTGCATCGCCTTTTCAGAGGATTTTTATCAAGAACTTAGAGCAAATTCCTAAGCTGCTGTGGCCGACGTTTAAAAATGTGGAAGGGATTAAGCGGCTGATTGAAGTTTTAAATCGAGGGGGGTGTTTGTATGAAGTGGCCCAAGAGTTGAAACTTGATGTTTTATCTTTAGCCCTGTTACTGCAACCTTTGGTGCAAGCCGAAGCGGTGGGGGTGAAACCTTATCAGTTAGAAAAGGTAGAAAATGGGCCGATTATTGCTTGTATTGATGATAGCAAAACAACTCAGCGACACGTGCGGGCAATTTTGCAGGCGGCGGGATACCGGTGTTTGATGTTAACGGAACCAGCGAAAGCGTTAACGACTTTGGCAAGGCATAAACCGGCGTTGGTGCTGATGGATATTAATATGCCAGAAATTAATGGTTATGAACTTTGTCGGATGTTGCGGCAGTCGAGTTTATTGCAAGAAATCCCGATTGTGATGTTGACGGGACGGGATGGGATCATCGATAAGATGCGATCGCGGATGGTGGGGGCAAATGATTATATCACTAAACCCTTTGATGCTCAAGAACTCTTGAAGGCGATCGAAATGCAGTTACTCGGTACTGCGGATTCTGACGGGGAAACGATTCTACAAACGGGCTGATTTTCCATCATTGGGAATCAGGTTGTCAAGCATCTGTAATAAACCCACACCCGTCAACGGTGGAGACTCATCGGATGAAGCTTGCGGGCGCAGGGGGAAAGCGAAAACCGACTTTGAACAATCGGATTTGGTATCATTCTCCGGGGAATGAACTATCGCCATCTCTAGCAAGTGGATGGGAACCCAGGATTCAAAGTGCGATAGGATAACCGGGAAAATGCTGAGAACTTATGCAGGGTTACAATTAAGCCCTAGGGTACAAGTCGTAGTGCCGATCGAGCAAATGGTAGAGGAAATTGCCCTATCGCGGCGGCAAATTTGTCCGATCCCTGGGGTTCCCGAGGCTATTTTAGGGGTGGTGAATATCGCGGGTAAGTTACTATGGGTGATTGATTTGGCTGATTTTCTGACGGAGGTTTTGGGACTGATGCGCCGATCGCCCTCACGTTGTGATGAGTTAACCTTGGTGATAATCCGCAAGGACCTGGGAACGGAACAGGATGTGGATGAGGAAGAATCCACGGGTACTCCCTTCGCTTGTCTTGTCTGCGATCGCCTTGTCACTCTCACCCTTAATTCCACTCACTTTACCCCCATTCCCGATCCCTGGAGACCCTTACTCCGTCCCCTGTTTTCCGGTTTAATCTGGATCTCACCCCCTACAGATACTGGATCGCGTCGGTTTCCCGTGGGATTGCTCCAAGTGAGCGCCCTATTTGAGGCCCTCAGTCGGCACAGTACCTTTACTGTCGGAGAATTTCGATGATAGTCTCTAATCGACAAACCCCTGTACCGGAAAATCACCGCCTCGACTCTCCAGCGATCGCCAACATCGATCCAGATGCTCGCTACTGCTTCATCCATGAAGAAGCACCGGAATGTTTACTCGCTTTGGAACAAGGTATCCAGTGTTTAAGCAATAACGCCGCCACTCAGGAAAACCTTGATGCTGCTTTCCCTGACTTGATTCGCGCCGCCCATACCCTCAAAGGCGGTGCCGGAATGGTGGGGTTACCGCAACTCTCTCACCTCGCACACTATATCGAAGAGTTATTAATCGCCCTCAATGAGGGACGAGTTCCTCACTTACCTTCCGCCTATGAACTCTTATCCCTGAGTCTCGACCCTATCGGGGATTTACTCCTGGGTTCTTGGAATGGCAACGACTCACAAATAAGCGATCGCCGACTCCAAAACCTAATCGTCACCCTCGATCGCTTTGTCCAAGATTTACCCCCTCCGCTTGAAGAGAGTGAGAAAGCAGAAGACGCAGAGGCGGAATTCCCTAACGCCACGGATTCCCTGGTGAACTCTTTTGTGAAAACTGCCTTAGAGGTTGATTTAGAAGACTGTTTACAACGCCTAACGCGATCGTTGGCTGAATTCAGGGACAATCCCACCTCCGCAGAACTCTCACTCAGCGAGAGTCTCACCGTTTTTTTACAAGAATGTACCCTCCTGGGGGAAACCTTGGGATTATCGGGGTTAACCACGATTACTCAGGAAATTTCTGCATCTCTCTCTCAGGAACAAGCGCCCCCAGAATCGTTAGCACAACAGGCGATCGCCCGAATTCGCACCCTGCGTACAGAAACGCTCACTCCCCAGTCCCCAGAAACCAAACACTCCTCCCCCTCTCCCCAGTCTGAAGCAACCCGTTCCGCTATCCCGGAACGGTTTTTAAAATACCTAATTGTCAATCCCAATCCCGATCTGGCACCGGCAAATCTCACTCTACGAGTCCCCGTCACTCGCTTAGATCGCATGAGTGATACCCTAGGTAATTTAGTCCTAGAATCCGATCGCCTCACCCTCCAACAAGAAAAACTCCAAACCGCGATCGCCACCCTCTCCCAATCCCCCCCATCCCCAAACCTAGCGGCGATCGCCGACGACATCCAACAAACCCTCGATCGCCTCAAAACTGCTTTAAACCAACTCAACCGGGACCTCACCGACTCCCGACTGATTCCCTTTGGGGCGATCGCCGAACGATTTATCACCCCCTTGGAAACCCTGCAACGACAGTATGGAAAGCAAGTTGAATTAGTCATCCAGGGAAAAGAGAGACGGGTCGATCAACCCATGTTAGAACAATTACAAACTCCCTTAACTCACCTGTTTCGCAATGCCTTTGATCATGGGATTGAGTTACCCACGGAACGCAAAGCACTGGGTAAGTCACCCACTGCTAAAATCACCTTCTCTGCCTCCGTTGAAGGGTCTCAACTGGTGATTACCGTAGAAGATGATGGACGCGGGATTGATCCCCAGAAGGTTTATAAACGTGCCTTAGCAATGGGACTGATTGACCCCGAAAAAGGGTTTTCTAAAACCTTATCTTCGGGGAATACCAACCCCAGTGAGATTTTACAATTTCTGTTCACACCGGGATTTTCCACTGCCTCAAAAGTGACGGATTTATCCGGGCGTGGAGTAGGATTAGATATCGTGCAACATCAAGTGGCGCGACTACGCGGGACCTTGCAAGTGGAGACAGTATTGGGACAGGGTACTAAGTTTACCATTGCAGTTCCTTTAACTTTGAGCCGCTTATCCGTTTATTTGTGCCAATGTCAAGAGTACACTGTCGCCATTCCCGCAGATAAGGCGATCGCTGTGGTGAAGTTATCTGAGGCAGAGATTGCCGCCGGTGAAATTGGCGATCGCCATGAAGAAATTCCTGGACAAACGAAACCCTTGCCCATCTTTAGATTATGGGATGTGCTGCCTTATCGAACATCGGTTCGGCAAACTGTTTCTGAGGTGAATCCCCCCTCGGTTTGTCTGATTTTGCAGGTTAAGGGTCAACAGGTGGCGATCGCTGTGGATGCGGTACTGGAAGAACGTCCTGTTATGCTCAAACCCCTGGATCTCACCGTTCCCGTTCCTCCCTACGTTGCCGGTTGTACGGTTTTAGGCAGCGGTGAAGTCATCCCAGTCCTTGCCCCGCATCACTTTCACCCTTTACTGTTTCCCCCTTCTGCCCTAAAACCCGTCGCTAATGTCTCACAGGATACCGTATTAAGCTCCGATGCTGCCCCTCATCTATTAATTGTCGATGATTCCCTCACCATGCGCCGGATGCTACAGGACCTATTTGAGAGTGCTGGATTTGTCCCCACAGTCTGTACCGATGGACGGGATGCATTAACTCACCTGGCGCGATCGCCCCAGGGACAATTCCACCTCATCCTATCCGATGTGGAAATGCCCCATTTAAACGGATTAGGATTACTCCAGACAGTGCGATCGGACCCCCAATGGCATCACATTCCAATGGTGATGCTTTCCTCGCGCGCCAGTCAAGAGGATATTCACAAAGGCATGGAATTAGGCGCAACTGCTTATTTGAGTAAACCCTTTGATCCAGCACTATTGGTTGCAGCAATTCGCGAGATCCTTGTCAGGGTTGAGGGATGAGGGGGATTGGGGAGGATGGGGAGGACCGCCATCGAGATGGGGAGGATGGGGAGAAAGATGCTTTTTGAGCTGAACTATGCCTAGAGATAGAGATGATAAACTTAAAAATTATCTCTGATGATATAGGTCAAAATTAATAAAAAAAATTAGGTATATCTTTAGTTAGAGAATAGTTATTTTTTTGATTAAGGTACTCCTTAAGATATATGACTTAAGTTTGGGACATATTTTACTCTGAGCGAAGATAATGACCCGATTTTAAAACACTCATCAGGTGACTAGAGAAGGAATTAAGGGGGAAACAAAAATCTTTAAGAGAACTTTACATAAAACTTCTGGAATTTCCTCTGACCGATGATAAACTTAGAATAAATCAGCTATCCTTCAGACTCAGTGAAGTCTTCAAGCAGGAGCGATCGCAAAATAGTCCCGGTCAAATTAAGAGCCGTTTTTAGGGAAACTCACCTGAGACTTATCACACGGCTTTCAAAATCAGGAAAGTTTGGCGATCGCCATTGAATGAAGGACAACGAGTCTGAAAATCCAGTTAATCTACTCAAGGTAAACTGGAGTTTTTATAAAGATTCAGAAGATTGGGCCTTGAACTCTAGCAGACTCTAAATAATGTCTGCGTTAGGGAATCCCAGAACCTGTTAAAACCCCTGGGATGCAATGTCAGGAGATTAATAAACTCCTTTTAAAACTGGCGATTGATTCAATCGCTAAATCCACTGTGAATTTATGTCGTATCTATCAAGGTAAACTCATGAGAAATCCTGTTATCGCCATTGGATTGGATGCTGGAGACCCGAATTTGTTGGAAAAATGGATGGCGCAAGGACATTTAAAAAATCTACAAAAATTGCGCGATCGCGGAGCATACGGACGACTTAAAACCTTTGATTATTATCGAGCCGAAACCCCTTGGACTACCTTTTTAACCGGAGCTTCTCCCCAAAAAACCGGCTATTGGGCTCCCGTGAAATTGCGGGAAGGGAGCTATCATGTAGACCCCATAGAAGCCTACGATTTTGCTGAATATCAGCCTTTTTACGCCCTAGGAAATGATTATCGCGTGGCTATCTTTGATATGCCCCAAGCACCGTTGAGCAGTCGCGTCAATGGAGTCCAAGCCTTAGCCTGGGGCGCACATTCCCCCCAAACTCCCACCCATTCCCAACCCGAATCCTTTCTCGACGAAATCATCGCTAAACATGGAGAACATCCGGCATTACATAAAGATTTTGCCAGCATCTTAGATATTCCCGCCCTCCAGGACCTTCAGAAAAAATTAGAAACCGGAATTCATCGGCGCGGTCAGATTTGTAAAGATTTACTCCAACAGGATAACTGGGATTTCTTGTTAACCATTTTTGGAGAAACCCACTCTGCCGGACATTATTTTTGGCACTTAAGTCAACCGGATCATCCCCTATATCCCATCGTGGGGAATCGCTATCCCGGAGACCCGTTGTTAGAAATTTTTGAAGCGATTGATGCCGCCATTGGTGAGATTTTAACCGCTGCGCCAGAAAATGCCAATGTCGTAGTTTTTGCGGCACATGGCATGGACTTTAATAACATGGATCTGCCAAGTATGGTATTTTTACCCGAGTTTCTCTATCGGTGGAACTTCCCCGGAAAAGTGGGATTAGCCGAAGGAAAAATGGGTCAAAATCCTGGAGGTCCATTAGTCGGAGAACGGGCAAAACGAGGCTTTATGGGCACGCTTTGGAGTCTCAAAGGCGATCGCAATCCTTTACGAGGATTTTTGCGGCGAACCCTTCCGACTAAAATTTTTAACCGGATTAAACCCTTGTTTGGTTCTGAACCTCAACCAGACTTAATTTCTCCCTTTGAAATGCAGCAAAAAGGCGATCGCCTCTTCTTCCAAACCCCCTGTTGGTATCAACCCGCATGGCCCCGGATGAAAGCCTTTGCGCTTCCCAGTTTCTCCGAAGGATATATCCGGATTAACCTAAAAGGACGCGAACCCAATGGAATCGTTGACCCCTCGGAATACGATGCCGTTTGTCAGGAAATTACTGAACAATTGTATCAACTCAAAGATTCCCGAACCGGGGAAACAATGGTACAAAATGTAGTCCGCACTCGCACAAGTCCGACCGATTCCGACCCAAAACTACCCGATGCCGACTTAGTAATTATCTGGCAGGATAAATGTGCGAGTGATACCGTAGAAAGCCCAGAAATTGGCCGAATTGGACCCATTCCCTTTAATCGCACCGGATCTCACCGTTCCGATGGCTTTTTAGCCGTGGCAGGTCCCGATATTCAACCCGGTTCTACCTTGCCTTTCGGCCATTCCTTAGATTTAGCCCCCACCTTATTAACCTTATTAGATGCCCCAATTCCCGACTCTTGCGAAGGGAAATCTCTAATCAATCAACCCGCAGTGGTGTGCTAGACAACTAGCCTTCAAGCCTCTTAAGCAATTCCTGCATTGCCTATCCGAGACTCCTCTGGCACTGGCCCCACTTGAAGGAATAACCCCTTAATTTAACAAGGCTAGGGGAGTCAATCCTGGGGGAAATAACCCCCTCTAACATCCAAGTCAGAGTTACCCCCCTTTACCCTCGTTCAGATGTAAATATTGACTTAAATTTTGACTGAGGCTCATCGTAATCAAAGGAGTTGTTAGGGTGCAAATCAACAAAACAAATTCTATAAGCTTAGGCCATTCTAGCTTAGAAAATAAATTACTGAAAATCCCGCTGACTGCTTAATCCAGTCCCCTTGTAAAAACCGCAAAGAACATGATGAATTTGTATAGGTTAAGGATGTATCCTAAAATGCTCCATCCAGCCTATTTGTTTCCCAGACGGATAACTTGAAGAGAATTTAATTGTTAATTAAGGGTGAATTACCATGCCACTAGTTTCTGTTGTCGTTCCAGCTTACAATGTTTCCAAAACCATTCGGGATACCCTCGATTCGATTTTAAAACAAACATTTTCGGATTTTGAACTAATTATTATTAATGACGGATCAACCGACAACACATTACAGGTTGTCGAAGGAGTTCGAGACCCGAGAATTCAAGTTTTTTCTTATGAAAATGGTGGACTCCCTGAAGCTCGAAACCGGGGCATTACTCATGCAACCGGAGAGTTTATCACCTTTATTGATGCAGACGATTTGTGGACACCGGATAAATTAGAGTGCCAGGTTGCTGCATTACAAAAAAATCCGAAAGCCGGACTCGCTTATAGCTGGACTTGCTTTATGGATAGCGAAGGAAAATCCTTTAGTAAAGATTTTCCCTGCTATATTGAAGGGAATGTTTATCCTCAATTGTTAGTCGGTAATTTCATTAGCTCAGGGTCAAACGTGATGCTGCGTGCATCAGCCATTGAGTCGGTAGGACCGTTTGATCGCACCCTGAAATCCATTGAAGATTGGGAATATTGGTTGCGAGTTGCAGCAAAATGGCCGTTTGTAGTCGTCCCCCAGTATCAAATTCTGTATCGACAGTCCGCCACATCAATGGCCTCTAAAATTGATGTCATGGAAAAATATAGCGTCATGGTCATCGATCGCGCCTTTGCCAACGCACCCGCCGAACTACAAGGACTGAAAAAACACAGTTTAGCCAACACTTATCAATATTTAGCCCGCATCTGCGTGACCCACACCCCCGATGCCGACAAACTAAAAACCGGCTGGGAAAATTTGCAAAAAGCCATTCGCTTACACCCCGCCATTTTATTAGATAAAAAAGTTCAGCGTCTATTAGGAAAGTGGATGTTACTACGGATGAGTTCTCCAGAAGTATCCCAATATTGCCTAGAAAAATTTGGACAAATGAACCCCAAAAACGACCCCCGTCGAAATAATCTCAATCAAGAGAAAACCGAGAAAAATATCCTAGAGGTTGACAATCAAATTCAAAGCTTTCTAAATCAAGGAGTTTTGTAATCTCTACCAACATCAAACGGGGGTTTAAATCCCTGCCTCGCTTTTACCCAGATGTTTAAAATCCACCCTAAATGTAGAGACGATTCGTGCGAATTTGCTCTACATTTAGGTTTTATAAAAATGGCGTAACTCCGGTAACCCTTTGCCGCTTCACCCAACTCCATAACCCCCTCATGCAATCCTTGGAGCATTTCAGGGAGGTGGTTTGTCTGACTTGTATCCGACTGAATGCTCTGAAACAATACAACAATAGGACATTCAGAAATTTGAGGAAATATCCAGAATGTTAGAGGGCTTGTTCAGGTTATTATAATAACCATAAGTCCAGCAACCTTGCAGACCTAATCACTCATTCGGGGATTGCAAAAGCCACTGAACCGTTCTGGTGGAGAACTTTGCTCCTCATCTGGTGGTGTCCTTCCCGACTATCAACCACTGGGAATGTGGACGCGTTACCCCCTCACCAAGATAGCATAGAAAAGATAAAAGAGAATATTCTTAATTCGCTAACTTTATCGGAAATAAGAGATGCCCGACTCCCTAAACTCCTATCCCGCAAAGTTCGCGTCAAAGATGGCGAAAAAGTCATCGAGGTGATGGTATGAAACTACCGAATCCTGAGCAAGCACTGATTCCGTTTGAAAAATTGGAGAGCTATTCACTTAATCCAAATCACTCTGAAGGTCGGCACAAAGCCATTGTGTTTGAATCTGCCCTAGGCATTGGGTTAGAAGAAGCTGAAGAACTACGAATCGCTCTGCTCCAAGCTCTCAAAGTGGAAGACCCTGTCCCAACCAACCGTACTATTTACGGGCAGAAATATCAACTCGATTTTGAAATGACGCGGGAAAGTAAAAGTGCCATCATTAGAAGTATCTGGATGATTAGGCAAAATGAAGACTTCCCACGGCTCATTACCTGTTACATTCCCTAGTCCCCAGGAGAAAACCAGATGAAACTTTTAGATGTGGTGGCCTTAACCGAAAATTTACCTGACTTAAACCTTCATAAAGGTCAAGTCGGTACGATTATTGAAGTTTACGAACCTGATGTATTTGAAGTCGAATTCGTAGACCTTCAGGGCAAAACCTACGCTTTAGAAACGTTAAGGCTCAATCAAGTGATGCAACTGCACTATCAACCGCTTCCTCAAACGGCTTGAGGTATCACTAAAAATAGATTCAAATAGCTCCCTATTCAACAACTCCATCACGCACCATGAAAACAATTGAAACCACAGCCACCATGAACGAGAATGGAGAACTCACCCTCGATCGCTCTCTGGAAGTGACCAAGCCTCAGCGAGTCCGCGTCATCGTCTTAATGACGGAAGAAGACGAGGAAGAAAGACCCGGATGAGACCCCCACGGAAATTGCCAGAGAAGGCATTCAGCAAGGCTTACGGGAAGCCCTAACAGGACAGACTATCCCCATTGCACAAATGTGGGAGGGCATCGATGCCAAACTAGAAGTAACGAGTCGGGAAAATTTCAGGAGGTTGAGGGTATGACGATCTCCGCTGAACTTGGCTCCCTTAGTGTGCGGGATTATCACCGCATGGTAGAAGTAGGAATTTTGGCTGCTTCGGAGCGCGTGGAATTGATTGAAGGGCAACTTTACACAATGGCAGCAAAAGGAACGGCGCACAGTGCGCCAATTACCCGCATTGATCGGGCTTTGTCGCGACGGTTGAGGGGGCGAGCGCTCCTGCGGTTTCAAGACCCTGTGCAGTTGAGCGATTTTTCTGAACCTGAGCCGGATATTGCGATCGCCTCCTACCCTCCCCAATAACTCCCACTCTCCGCCCGATCCCCTGTAGAGGCACTCATAGAAGCGCCCCTACAGAGTAAACCCCCTGCGGTTGCTGGATTACAAAGACCGATGAATCGAATCCGGCCAGAAGTCGGTGACATCGTAGCCCAGTTCTTCCAGAAGAGTCCGCAATAAGGGTAAACTTAAGCCTATGACATTGGTATGACAGCCCTCCAATTTTTCTACGAAGAGGCCGCCTCGGCCATCGATCGCAAAGCAACCGGCACAGCGTAGGGGTTCTTCTGTTGCCACATAGTTTTCGATTTGCCGATCGCTGATGTTGGCAAAGTACACCCGCGTCATTTGGCAGCGCACTACATGGCGATCGCTGTTTAAATCGAACAAGGCATGACCTGTATAAAGTTCCCCCACACCCCCGCGCATTTTTTGCCAGCGTTGGATTGCTGCTGCTGGGGTTTCCGGTTTGCCGTAGATTTCCCCATCGACTTGTAAGACGGAATCGCACCCCAAGACGACTACCCGGGAGGGGTTATCCGGTTTTTCTGGGGGGATGGTGCGATCGCCCGGATTCCTAAACTTAGCGACTACAGTTTCTGCCTTACATTGCGCCAGGGTATTCACGAGAGTTACCGGATCCGGTGATGTCACTGTTGATTCATCAAAGTCACTCCGACAGACAATCGGTTCGATTCCCGCACTTTGCAACAAGTGCAAACGCGCCGGAGAAATTGAAGCTAATACAAATGCAGGAATGCCCATAACTTTATTTTTGCTTATTAGTAGAAGACTGAACCCCCTCCCCTTTTAAGGAAAAGAGTTGAGGGACAAAGGAGGGGATTTCAGCTTTATGATATTTACCGATTTAGTAAACCGAGAAACTATCAACCACGGTTTGAAACTGCTCTTTCATTTTTTGGGCGCGCCCTTCAGAAGTAGAAACATTTAGCGTAAAAAGTTTCCCGCGACTAATCGCAACACTGGCAAAATTATGTCGCGCTTGGTTGGGAAGTTTTACTGCATATTCCAACAGATAGTAAGTTTTTGAACCCTTTTCTCGCTGTTCGGCATTAATTAATTCGGCTTCGCGTCCGGAACCCGGAGGGGCGATCGCATTTTTAGAGAGTTTATAACCCACCTCACTTGGTGTACCCAGTTCAGTTAAGGTTTTCCCACCCTGGACCGGAGAGATGACAACGCTCACATTTTCCCGGGTTTCTATCAAATCATGATAGACCACATCGGGACCATTATTCACCTTTACCGGCACCCATCCATTGGGATACAGGAATTCGTATCCATCGGTACTATCAATATGGCTTTTGAGTCCGCTGGCGGCTGAAACCGCACAACTGCTGAGGACCAGACTAACTATGACCACCATAATTGTGGCAATTCGTTTGAGCATTATTGCAATCTCCTTCGTTTATAACCGGGATTGCACCAGCCTGAATGGCTGAAGCGCCCCCTTATGCTTACGCGTGCTCTTATTTTGCCATTGCCGGGGCCAATTTTATCTGATAGGGGGTTTATTTTTTCCGGAAGGGGACGGCAGCAGATGATGATTTCTCCGGTTTTGGCGATCGTCCTTGCAGGGGGTTTGGGAATGAAAATACTGAATTAAAACTCAGGAAAGATACAGCCCTGATAGATTTCATTTTTTGCTAATTTAGTCCAGTGCAACGCTGTTTAACCCAGGATTAACATCGACTATTTTGCCACAGCAACCCCCTGATGTAGCAGCGGTTAAGGAATTCCTGGAAACGAGTCAACCCATTTAATTTTGAGGTCGGGAAACGAGTCAACGACTTGAATTTTAAAATCCGGGAATGACTCGACTACCTGCCACTTGCCACAAGAATTGGGAAATGAATTAACCATTTTTACCCGAAGGTCGGGAAATGAGGCAACGATCTGAATCTTTAAGTCGGGAAAACTCTCGACAATTTGCACTTTGCCATACAAGGAAATGTCATTGTAGGTACAGTCTGCATCTACCTTGTTTCGAGACTGGGCCGGGGTTACCCAGAGGATGAGTCCGAGGGTAAAAAGGCTGGCGAATATCCACAAACACCAAGGTTTCATCATGATGGGGATAAAATTAATGGGGGGAAAAGCTTTAGGATTCAATTTTTCTGAAAGACTAGAAATAAACAGAAACAGAACAACTGCACTTGACAATGAGC
>CBFGOM010000128.1:0-18289 GCA_965650385.1 uncultured Oscillatoriaceae bacterium | reverse complement strand
GGGAAATCATGCTTTACCAATATATTGGGAGCTACTCTCCAAGTTAGGCAGTAGTTCTTTCCGGGAACAGAAACGGGTACTAGGGCCGGTACTAGCCCTTCTAAAACCTTATCCGATTGTGGTGATAGGCGACCGTGAATTTCATAGTGCTAAACTCGCAGACTGTCTCATAGCTAAGGGTGTAGACGTTGTATTTCGTCAAAAAAAGAGTGCTTTTGTAGCCACCTTGGACCAGCCAGGTAAGTCTTTAAAAACCCAAGGATTTAAAGCGGGCGAATCCCTCTTTTTTAAAAATGCAACCTTTCAAAAATCTAAACCGATTCAGGGATTTAACTTAGGAGTTTATTGGGAAAAAAGTCACCGAGGGAAAAAGGTAAAAGAACCGTGGTATTTACTAACTACCATTTCTAAACCCAAGCTG
This sequence comes from uncultured Oscillatoriaceae bacterium, assembly GCA_965650385.1. Taxonomy (GTDB): domain Bacteria; phylum Cyanobacteriota; class Cyanobacteriia; order Cyanobacteriales; family Laspinemataceae; genus Laspinema. The sequence continues at coordinate 17,868 of CBFGOM010000128.1, read as the reverse complement.
GTTAAGCAACTTTATCAAGCGCGGTGGGGTATCGAAATGATGTTTAGAGATTGTAAAAGTGGCGGCTATAATATGGAATCTACTCGGGTGGATGCCACCCGATTTTTAGCCTTGGTTTTGTTGATTACTTTTGCTTATTGGTTAGCGACTCATTGTGGTCATGAGTTTGAATCTAACCATTTAGTAGCTTATCTCGGTCGACGCGAAAAAACTCCTAATAACTTTCCCCATCACAGTATTTTTTGGCTCGGATTATCGGGTTATGCTTGGAGCCAGTCCCTCGTTTTCTGGCGAGATGAGATGTTAGCCTTGATGGCCCTCAAGCCTCATAAAGCTCGAAATTTTCGGCAAGGACTAAATGCTCTATCCCTTGTACAGCAATTGGTCTAGCTGTCTTGTCACCCTCTCAGGGGAAAATTAGAAACAGTGAACGTAAAAACAACGCCGGTGAAATTACGAGAATGGTTGGAAAATGTACTTGAATTGGGAAAGAATGGGTTAGAAGATGGATGGCAACAGTTTGAGGCGCTGATATCTCCACCAGAACCCAGTGCCGTGCGAGGAAAAAGCGACGTTGTGGGGACGGCAAGTGAAGCTATGCCAGAGGCAATCGCGCCCGTGATTCGTCTGTTAGAACCCCACCAAATTGAACAGACTCGTCGTCATGCTGCTGGGGTTCTGGGAGAACTGGGGGTGGGCAATCCAGAAGCGATCAATGCCTTAACCCAATTGTTGCATACCGCTCGCGACGAAGAAACCCGTTGGCAAGCGGCGCTGAGTTTGGGGAAAATTAGTCCAGGTCATCCTCAAGCAGGAATTAGAAAAGCCAGATACCTAGATTTTGGAATGCAGTTAGAAGGTCACTCTGTGGCACTAATTGTAGCTCTTATGCCCAGAAGTGATGACAAACTCGGCGTGTTTTTGCAAGTCCAATCGATTGAGGGAAGGAAACTGCCTCCCCATCTAAAATTGAGTGTACTTTCGGAATCGGGGGAAACGAAGCGAGAAGTAGAAACTCGAAGTGACGAGGAAGGAGAAGGAAAAGATAATTTAATTCAATTACGGTTTAATCCGCGCTCCGGCACTCGCTTTCAGGTACGAGTTTCAGTGAATGAAGTCAGTGTTACGGAGGAATTTATCGCCTAAAATCTACCCCATTCAAGCAAATTACCAGGGAGCTAACCTCATGAAAAAAGTGATTATTTTAAAAATAATGGGTGGTGATTTTGACAGCGGATTTTCCGTTGGTTTGCAAGTCTGGGATGAGAGCGGCGGTTTTCCTTCGGTAGATAAGTCCGGTCATCTTCCACCTCATCCCCATTTGGAAGGACATTATTTTAATTGGCAAACGAGTTTTCGTGGGTTAAATAGTCCGAATCGGGGTGATGATTTTGACTTCGACGATAACTTGTCTGATCGCTTGTCCAGTGATGACGATCTGGAAGCTTGCCGCAAGTTTGCCAAACTGTTAGAAGAAAACATGAAAACATGGCTTTTGCATACGGTTGATGCAGGATGGCAACAAATCCGAGAAAAAGTCGTTGAAGAATTAGCTGAAAACCAAGGCAACGTTCGGATAATGATTCAAGCCCATCCCCAATTGTGGAAAATGCCTTGGCTGGAATGGGATGTGTTCGACAATACAAACTATCCCGAGATAGGGATTGGATTTAGTCCGATTGAGTATCAAAAACCAAAGCCGATCGCCCGCAGTGGCAAGCAAGGTGCTACCGTGCGGATTTTGGCGGTGTTTGGCAACAACGAGAACATTGATTTAGAACCGGATAAGCAGGCGATCGCGCAACTGCCGAATGTAGAGTTAGAACCGTTGGACCAACCCTCGGCGGCAGAAGTGATTCAGAAGCTCCGAGATAAGAAAGGATGGGATATTTTCTTTTTCGCCGGCCATAGTCAAACAAAAGGCGATGAGGGAATTATTTATATCAACGAATGGGAAAGCTTAGAAATTGGACAATTTAAAGAAGCTTTAAAGGAAGCGATTCGTCAAGGATTGCAACTAGCAATTTTTAATTCTTGTGACGGATTGGGATTAGCTAAAAAGCTGGGTACCTTACAATTGCCCATCGCCATCGTAATGAAAGAACCCGTTCCCGATAAGGTGGCGCAGTGCTTCTTAAAAGAATTTTTGAAAGAATATGCCGATGGAGCATATTTATATACAGCAGTCAGGCGAGCGCAAGCACGTTTAGAAGAATTTCTGGATTTTCCAGGATGTACCGGATTGCCAATCATCTGCCAGAATCCAGCCGAAGTGCCGCCGACGTGGGAGGAATTGCGGGGGAACGGGTGTTTTGATACTGTTACCAACAGAGTTGACGATTTTTCGAGTTCCCAACACTCTGTGCAGACGATTCAGTGTCAACCCCTTCCCTCCTGGAGGAGGGTACTGCCAAGAAAATCTAACTTTCGAGAAGTAATTATCTTTAGTGTAGCGATCGCCTTGGTATTGATAGGTCTTCGCATAGCCGGAGTTTTACAACCCTGGGAACTCCGAGCTTTTGATTATTTAATGCGAAAACAAACGGTGGCAAATTATGCTCCCCATATAGCCGTTATTTTAGCTACGGAAAAAGATTTTCAAATTTTGCCGGAGAAAGGGCAATTATTTGACATTACATTAGCTCGACTAATCAAAAAAATCAAGCCTTATAAACCGGCAGCAATTGGGTTTGATATTTACCGAGATGCTCCCATAGGAGAAGGGCGAGAAGAGCTAGTTAAACAGATGCAACAGCAAGATGCTCCGATTGCAATTTGTCAAACTTATATTTACGGTGAGCCGGAAAAAGAGGGACATCTACCCCCTGAAGGCTTTCCGGAAGACCGCTTGAGTTTTAACGACGTTCCCAAAGATGCAGACGGAATTATTCGCCGTCATTTATTACAATTCACACCTCATGCTTCGGCTCCCTGTAAAGCTAAATACGCCTTTAGTTTACAACTAGCCCTTGCTTATTTAGAAAAAAACGAGATAAAACCTCAAACCATTTTTGATAAAAAGAAGGTTTTACAGCTAGGTCAAGCTATTTTTGTACCGATTGATAAAACCTATGCTGGAGGATACCAAAAGCTAGATCCGAAAGAAGAATTAGGCGGTTATCAAGTTTTGCTTAACTATAGACCCTATCGCCAACCGTATGATATCGCTGAAACTGTGAGCATTACTGATGTTTTAGATGAGAAAATTAATCTTAGCTATCTTAGAGATCGCGTAGTTTTGATTGGTTACAAAGAGAATGATTCCGTGATGACACCTTTTGCTGCTGGTCATATCCCTCCTCAAGAATTACCTGGAGTATTTCTTCAGGCTCAAATGGTCAGCCAAATTATTGATGCAGCCCTGGGAAATCGTCCACTGCTGCGGTGGTTGCCTCGGTGGGGAAATGCTCTTTGGATTTGGTGGTGGTCTCTGGTGGGTGCTTTACTCAGTTGGCGAATGCGATCGCTGTTACAGATCGGAGTTTTTACCGGCATATCCCTTGCCATATTGTATCAAGTATGCTTTGCTTTGTTTAAACAAGGACTTTGGATGCCGCTGGTTCCTTCAGCACTGGCACTTGTATTGGCAACTTTGGCACCTTTAATGATTTATCAAATCCGTAAAACACCAAAAATTATTCAATGGGGAGATTTTCATAATGTCGCTAAGTAAATTTCTCTTGCCCCGCGTGAAAATTGTGTTGGCGTTGGTTTGGTTGATTTTCGATATCACGATTTGGAGTCTTCCGATGCAGGGGGAATCCAATCCATTATTCGGTAGCCTGAAAAACATAGACCCTTTAATATTTAATGAAGCAGAATGGGAAAAAGACGACGGACCACCCGGACGTCGTGAAGATCCGGGTAGGCGTGGCGGAGATGAGAATATCTGCGAACGCCCGTCAGCAAATAGCGCATCTAATGAGATAGAGGAACTGCCATTAATTGCGATCGCTCCCCCTTCCGTGCGAGGATTAACAGTAGAAGAACGTCCCACCCTGTGGTTTTATATTCCTTTTGAATTTACCGAAAAGCTATCAGCGGAGTTTTCCTTAAGTCTTTGGGAAGATAAAAAAGAAGGACGGCGCATTCATGAACAAATGATTTCTTTAACGGGAACGCCTGGTATCGTAAGCGTTAGCTTACCGCCCACTGTAGAGCCTTTAGAAGAAGGCAAAGAATATCGCTTTGTTTTCACAATTGTATGTAATCCCAACAGCCGTGTTGAAGATGTGTTTGTTAATGGGTTCGTTCGCCGTACAACCCTCGATCCCAGCCTTCAAAGTCAGTTAGCAGAAGCGACACCCTTGGAACGTACAGCGCTATACGCTCAAGCGGGTATTTGGCACGAAACCCTAACGAGTCTCGCCGACTATCTGCGTCGCACTAATGACCCCTCTGCTGCATCTCTCTTAACTGCTTTGTTAGAATCGGTGGGATTATCTGATATCTCTCGCAAATCGGTTATTGACTGTTGCACGCCTCCAAATTAAGGGAATTAATCCCTTATGGAAAGGTGACTCGTTCGCCAAATCGTAGAGCGAGTTACCGCCAATCACCCACAAGTACAAAAGGTGCCCAGCTATTCGGTGCTATGGAGCTAGGATTTTCTAGTAAATACTGTTGAGCGCGGCGCAAAGCTTCGGCTTTTGTGACATCTTCATTTAATAAAACCTCATAAAATTTCAGCATAAACGCTTCTGTCGGGCGATCATCAGCTAACCATAGAGTTGCCAGGGTACTTTGCGCTCCCGATTTAACCGAGAGTCCAGCAATACCTAAAACTGCTCGGTTATCTCCTTCTGCAGTTTCGCAGGCACTGAGTACGAATAGCCAGAGAGGGTTTGTTCTGTTTCGCTCTGGACTAGCAAGAGCTACTTCTAGCTCATTTAATCGCATGGGTTCTACAGATGCGGTTAGTATAATTGTATTATCCAAGTTAGAACTAAACCGGGCATGAGTCGCTAAATGAACTAAATTGTAGGAGTTCAATTCAAGTTGTTGTTGAAATTTTTGCTTAGTAAATTCATTTTCTACGAGCAGGGTGGGTTTGGGATCCTTAAAAATTTGGTTGAGCGCTCTAATTTCTTGTACTGCTCCTTCAATTGAGTTGTAAAACCTCAAGTCTTCCCGTTTAGCAGATAATCCAGCCGCTAAAACTTTGATATTTTTAGGGGTGGAATTTTCGGTCTTGAGGAGTTGAATGCTGGGAACCAAAGCCACTGCATATTTATTGACTAAAAAACTGCTATCGTCATGGAGAGATGACATAGGAAGGGAGCGTAATGCTCCATCTAATACAAAAGCTAAGGTTGTGATATTTTCCGACTCTAGTTTATCTTCAAACGGGGCAATCAACCACTGATATATTTCCACTAAACCCTCGCGATCGTTTAATTCTGAGAAGGTCGGTTTTACCAGAGTTTCCTGTCGCAGCTTATTAATGGTATTTACCACCGTGTTGCTAGATACAATGGTGCTGCTATACAGCAAAGATTCCTGTTTTGGAAGCTTGACAATAACGGCCAAGTGATTTTTCAAAATAATTGGATAAATCAAGGCAGCTTGTGAATCTTCACTCATCACGTTAGCGATGCGATTTTTTAAGAATTCAGAACTCTGAGCGAGATTCAGAGTAGAGGCTTGGTTGGGAAAAGATTGATTCTGTAGATTACACTGTAAATAGTTTTCAAGTTCCGCCACCTGCAACGAATCTATTAAATACAGTGCTTTTTGTAGATCGATTTGGGATGCTTTAGTTTCTTTGGGTGGCAAGAGTAACTCAACCAATTGCCGATACATCGGTTCCACATTATCTCTAAACGAAAACTGCACATCGGCATTAACTGCCAATAAATCATTCCGCAGCGAATTCAGGGTTTCCACCGCAGCGGTATAGTTACCGATCGCAGCTTCCAGATTCCCTTCACCCGCTAACAACCTTCCCATCTGCCACTGCCACTGATACCTCAACTCTGGCGCATTATTTTGTACTGCTAACTCTAACGCCTCCTGAGTTAATGTTTTCGCTTTCTGCCTGCTTGCAGTTTCTCCCTGCTTTTGTGCTTGCGGTGGCAAGAAAGATTCATACCGTTTCCCTTGAGTCCCGATCGCATAAGATATGAGTCGCGCATCCTCCAATTTCTTGGCTTCTGTTACCGCCTGCTGCAACAATCTGTCAATTTCTTCAATCGAAACCAGCGTTAATTCTGCTGTCTCTCCCTGCACTAATTTTTCGCACTGCATCAAACTACAAGCTAATTTAATTCGCGCTTCTACTAGCGATTTATTCAGTGTCATCTCGCTCATCTGAGATTGAATGACTGCCAATAAGCTTTCTAACTCTCTGACGTTAGTTTCTGTTTGACGCAACAAGCTGAAGAGATTTAATTGGGCTAAAAGTTTGATGGTGGGTGAAGGCGTGATCGCAATTGCTTTTTTGTAAAAGTTTACCGCTTGATTTCGAGAGTCTTTAGCGTTATCAGTTTCCCCATACTCTTGTTTTTGTTTTGCTAACGCTTGTTCGGTATTGGCTAAAGCAAAGAAAGTTAAGCTTTTGTCGCTTTGTGAATCGATTTTATCGACGATCGCTAAAGTCTGCTGTAAAATTTGATGAGAGCGATCGAGTTTCCCGATCGCTCGCAAAACATTTCCCAAACTCCGCAAAGCGATTGCCTTGAGTTGCAGATTAGTTTCTGCCACAAAATGTTCTTGCAGAGAGTTAATATCTTCATCAGTTACTATCTCATCGCAAGATAAAGTTTCTGCACCCACAGCCTGCAATAACGTATTGCACGAGCGCCGATAATATCCCATCTGTTCTAACGCCTGAGCTTGATTCACCAATGCTCCGACTTTCCCTTGATTATCGTTCAGTTGTTGGTATTCTGCTGCGGCATTTTGCCACCGCTCAAATGCGGATTCTGCGTTTCCAAAAGATAGCAGTAAATGACCTTGACTGTTCAATGCTACTGCACGAGCGATGCGATCGCCTCTCGTTTCTCCCATCCCTGCTAATTGCAGACTGAGATCGCTCACCCATTGTGCCTCTTCCCGTTGTCCCAATTTTTGATAGGTTAAGGACAAATAACTCAATGCCAACGACTGATTTAAACGGTTGCCTTCTGCGGCATAAAAATCTGCTGCTTGTTGTAATGCTTCTGCTGCTTCAGCATAGCGATCGCTGCGATACAATTCCCTGCCGCGTTCCATCAATTGTTGCGGCGTTGCTTGAGGCAAAATTGTCTGGGAAACTTCCCGTGACTGTGCTATTTCCAATACCGGGATGCCGAGAGCAAAAATTACCCCCAACATCCCTAACAGGATGAATCGAAATCCCCGCTTTAGAAGGGATTCCACCTGACGGAAAAATACAGACCATTTTCTTGCCACGTTCTGTCCCTCGAATCAATTTCAACTAAAGGAATTCCCCAGTCTAAGCGAGCGGAGAAATCATTCCCCAGTTGCAATTGTAAACCCAATCCGGTAGAAAGTAACGTATTTTTATCGGGGTTGGCGCGATCGCCCTCATCCCAGTTCCACCCCACCCCCAGATCCATAAATGGAATCACTTGCAAACTGCCTTGCGACCGGGGAAACTCCACAATCGGATACTGGAATTCCAGGGAAGCAAATGCACCATTATCCACCAGTAAGGCATCTTGACGATAGCCCCGGACGCTATTGAAACCGCCTACACTAAACTGTTCTAATGGGAGTAAAGAAGTGGTCGCTAATTGGAGATCTCCCCGCAGGATAAGTAACGGATCCCGGCGTTGTCCTCCCAATCCCTCAATCCGGCGTACCCACTGTCCCTGTCCCCGCCATGCCAAAAATCGACTATCGGGTTCGTTGTCATTTACTGTAGCATCAAACAATCCTACCCCTAAACTGAATTCGGAACGGGCGGCAAAAATTTGTTGACTGTCTTGCCATAAGGCATCTTGAAAGAATCGAATTGCAGAAACGTGGGTTTCACCGTCGTCGTTTGCACCGGGAGAGAGGGGGAAATTTACGCCTAATAAAGAGGTTTCGTTTTCTCGACGCGAGGCGGTAATTCCTAATGCTAATTCGGTGCGGATTAAGTCGCTGGCATCTTGCAAGGATTGGGTGGGAGATTTGGGAATAATTCGTTGAATGATGGGTTGACGATAGCTGAGTTCGTAGGTGCGAGAATTCGCTTCGATATCCACTCGATCGAATGGCGGTTCGACGATTTCGCTGTCGCCTGTACTATAGCGGAAACTGAGGGTGCCATTGTTGGCGGTGAGGGGGACGGCATACCCGAAATCTAAACTATTACTGCCATCGGTATTGGCATAGTTGACAGTGGCAATGTCACCGAGTCCTAACAAGTTATATTGAGTGAGTTGCGCTTGACGCCGCAAACTGCCAACGGAGGGCGATCGCCCGTTATCGATCGCCAATTGAGGACTAAAAAATCGCGCTTCTTCTACTCTGACAGCGAGGAAACTGCTATCGGGTTGGACGCCTGTGGCAAGTTCGGCAGATATTTTTTCGAGGCGGGGGTCGAATTGCAGCAGGTAGAGGGATTCTAACAGGGTTTCGGCGTTTACGATGTCGCCTTTGTTTAATCCGAGACGATTTGTCACATAGTCGGCATATTGGTTGTTGAGTTGGGAGTTGCCGGTGACGCGGATATCTTCGAGACGGTTTTCGATCGCTTGAATGGTGACGGTGCGATCGCTGACGATTTGGGGGGGGAGGAAGGCACCTGAACCGATATATCCTTGTTGTTGGTAAAAGTTGGCGATCGCTTCTGCTGCTTCCTGAAGTTCGGCAAACGTGAGATTGCGGTTAGTATAAGGTTCGGTAATGGCGGTGAGTTGTTCCGGGGAAATGGCGCTGCTGTCGAGCAGTTCAAATCGCGCTACGGCAAGGGTTTCAGGAACAGAAGCGACGGAGGTGGCAGTGAGGGTTTTGGGTTGTTGTGCCGAGAGACAACCGGGGGAAAGTGAGGAAGGGTTAGTGAGGGGAGTGGCGGATTCGGGTGCAATCAGTTCGACTTCGCCGCGAGGGGTGAGTCTCATGCCGGTTGCTTCGATTTTGGGGATGCGGCGAGTTTCTGCCGGTATGGGAGTGGTGGGGAGGGGTTCTGTGACGGGGGCGTCGTCGAGTTGCAAGACGCGCCAATCTTCCCATGCGTCGGTAGGGGTGAGAGTATCGGTGGGACTGGGGGGGATACCGCCTTTGCCGGTTTCGACAAATTCGCTGTTTTGGACGATGCGACAGGGATCGCGATCGATCAGGGAGGCGACATCTACGATTTCATCTTCTAAATCGACAACGCCGCGACTGGCGTCGATGTCGGGGGTATTGATATCGACGATTCCATCGAATTCGGGACCGAGTTCAGAGGTGGCGGTGATGTCGCTGGTGGCAGAACTTTCGCGATCGCGGAATTCTGTACCAAAAAGACCTTGCGCGTCAATGGTAACGCGACCCCCTGGCCCTTGTCGGGCGTTGGCGGTGATGTCGCTATTTTCCAGGGCACCTAAAATTTCCGTATCGATGCGAATATTACCGCCGGTGGTACTGTCAGCATTGGTGTTAATTTGACTGCCATTTCGTAACAGGAGAAGCTCGTTCTCTATATTAACATTACCGCTATCTCCGGCATTGGTTTCAGCAGTGAGAATGCCATTATCGAGGTTGATTTCTTCGGCATTAATATTCAAATCTCCGGCAGCGGCAGTTTCTGCACCCAGACGACTGCTGACCGTGATAGTTGCGCGATCGGCAACCGTTAATTCCTGAGTGGTGACGTTAACCGTTCCTGCATTTCCTAATCCCCCCTCTCGACTGCGAGCAAAAATTCCACTCCGCAAAATCTCATTGTCCTCAGTGGGTACGACTGTTCCATCTGCTAATACGATCGCCGCTGGTGCAACTTCACCATTCGGTAAAATTCCGACCCCGCGCAATTCGATCGACTCAGTGGCATTGACTGTCACCGTACCCCCATTTCCCGAATCTAATGTAGAAGCAGCAATTTGTCCACCATCTATCGCGGTTAATCGGGTCGTATTCACGATCGCATTTCCACCGGAACCCTCGCCTTCAGTGGTTGCAAATACGCCACTAGGTGTACCATTTGGTGCAATTCCCGTTACTTCAACAAACTCGGCGGCATTAATACTAACCGTTCCTCCTGATCCTTCGCTGGTTGTCGAGGCGGAAATTAAACCTCCATCTTCAACGATTAATCGTCCCGTGTCAATGGTTACATTTCCGCCAGAACCCGCCGCAGGAAAATTTAAGAGTTCTTGAGTTTCTGGATCTTCAATCGTAACAAAATTCACTTGAGAGAAGATTCCGCTGGGAAAAAATAAACCATCTGGAGTTTCAAACCCTCCAGTAACTTCAACAGAACCAACCGCCCGAATCTCTAAATTTCCTGCATCTCCATCGGCAAAAGTAGAGGCTGATATTGCACCTCCATCATTCACCAAAACTCGCCCCGTTTCAATGAGCAAATTGCCACCGGAACCCAATCCTTCCGTCTGGGAAGAGATAAAACCTCCTAAAACTTCAACAAAATTATTCGCTTTTATTGTCAGATCTCCCGCACTTCCCGTTCCAAACGTGCCAGTAGCGACTTCTCCCCCAACTGCGACGGTGAGTTCTGTTGTTTCAACACTCATGGGTTGACCGATTCCACTCACTTCAGGGGTGACAGTGGAAAAGATACCACCAGGGAAGAATCCATCGATAGAACTACCTTCAATTATAATTGCATCTCTGGCGCGAACTGTTAGCGTTCCCGTATTGCCCGATCCAAATGTGGAAGTAGAAACTGAGGCTCCATCGAGAATCGTTAACTGTCCCGTTTCTAACAGCAGATTGCCAGCATTTCCTTCCCCTACTGTTTCCGCTACCACAGTGGTGGGAAAAAGCAACCCATCCGGCGGAAATTGCAATTCTTCCGGACTCGAAATTTCTCCATTTTCTCCTGCCAATGATTCTAAAAATCCTTCGGGTAATCTCGGTTCGAGAGTCGTCCCAATCAGTTCTACCGATTCCGAAGTGCGAATGATGATATCGCCTCCGGTTTGCGCTCCTTCAGTTTGGCTTAAAATAGCAGAACCGTCAGTAAGCAGCAGTTGTTGTCCCTGGATTTGAATGTTGCCACCCCTGGAACCAGTGGCATCAACCGAAGCAGCGCCTAAAAGTTGAATCGTGCCATATTCAGTAGAGGTTACTGAATTTTCCAGTTGTAACTGTCCGGTAGAATTGTCTAACTGAACTCCTCCATTTTGCACTGCAAACAGTTCAATATTTCCACTTTCAGCAATTAGATTTCCCCCGTCTAAGGTAATGTTTCCCGCAACGAATCCTAACGTTTTTTCCGGTTCAACCCTTAGCCCTCCAGAGGGTTCGCCTCGAATAATTTCTACTGTAAACGGATCTAAACTAAGATTGTGACCCGATCCTTCCACGCGGATTTCGGCAGAATTGCTATCCATCTGCAAGGTGGTGGGTATCGAAATCGTCAGTAATGAATCGCTAGGGGTGGGTTGGGTGCTGAAAAAACTGCCATCGGCAAAGTTGAGGCGATCGGCAGTTGACACAACAAATGAGCCGCCGATATTGAGTTGGGCATTAGGGCCGAAAACGATACCATTAGAATTAAGTAAAAATAGATTCGCCGCACCGTTGGCTCGAATTAAACCATCAATATTGGAAGGATTGCCGCCAGTGATGCGGGAGAAAATATTTTCTATCGTTAAATTGTTGTTAAAAAATACGGTTTCTCCGGTGAATAGAGAAAATTCTTGGAAACTGTGAAATAAGTTATTTCCGCGAACCGTGCCGCCATTAATCTCAATCGTGTTTCCGTTGGGGGTGACGGTGGAATTTTCTGGAAGTGTCGCATCGGGCACAATTTGAGAGAAAGCTGGGTAAGTTGTGCTCAAACAGCCCAGAGAAATTGTCACCGTCAGAGCGAGTAGATGCTTGATATCGCAAACAGGAGGCTTCACCGTTCTCAGTCCATCTCCAAGGTAAGGGTCATCTTTGCTAGTTTATCCTCCAACTCTTTATAAAACAATGGGTTGCGGATATTTTGTTTTAAAATAGCGTTCTGTTTGGGTTCAGGGAGACTTTCGCTTTGAACCCACGCTCTCGTTTGCATTGGCTTTTTTTCAGAAATCGAGTGGGTTGCGCCACTCATTATCTACGTTAGTTTGTACTTCAGAAGAAACTCATCCCGACCCCCCGCATAAGGTTGACCTTCTAGCGATCCTATACCAGTGGTTCCAACTCCATACAAAACATTGTTGTTTTTATCAAGGGTCAGATTAGTGGGGTTGGTGAAAATACCTGTATTACCGATTTGGTGAGTCCAAGACCGTACCCCATTGGGTTCCAATCGAGTCACAAAAGCATCCATAAGCCCCAATCGAGTCTGTCCATCTAAAGCTCCGAGGGTTTCACCCATGAGATAAACATTTCCGTTATCGTCAATTTCCACTTTCTTAGCGCGATCGGCGGTAGCTGTACCAAACTGGTGAACTTGAATTTGATTACCATCTTTGTCGTACTTAGCCACAAAAGCATCCCAATCTCCAAGATTAGTATTTCCCTCGAAAGCTCCTAACGTTTCTCCAACAACGTAAGCATTTCCCGTAGAGTCTATGTTAACGCCTTGTACGTTTTCTGCTGATAAAGTCCCGAACTGTTTTTGCCATATTGTATTTCCGTCTTTGTCGTATTTAACTAGAAAACCATCATTGGAGCCATTTCCAAAACGCCCTACCCCAAATATAGAACCTTGGGTCACCCCTGCAACATAGCTATTCCCTTCATTATCTACTGCTACTCCTCCTGGGAATTCGTTAGCAGTTCCTCCGATTTCTCTAACCCACACTTGATTGCCTTCACTATCATATTTGGCCGTAAATAAATTTTGATGCCAATTTATACGATCTTGGAATTCTTTTCGAGCCACTTCTTCATCGAATCTTCCCATAGTAGCTCCTGTAATATAGAGATTTCCGTCCGCATCAATTTTCACTGATGTTGGAACATCGGCACCCGCAAAGTCATAATTTGAACTGCTAAATATTTCCTGCCAAATTTCAGTACCTTCGCTATCATACTTGTAAATATAAGCATCAAAGCCTTGGCGTCCCACCAGATAGACATGATTATTACTATCGACGGCGATTCCATAGCCATTATTATCTCCACTCCCCTCAGTTAACTGCTTTTTCCAGAGCAAGTTCCCTGTCGAATCGTATTTACTGAAATAGGTATTCCAGTTTCGATTTGAACCATCTGAGGGCGTGACATCTCCCGTATATCCAACGGTATAAACATTACCAACACTGTCAACTGCTACATCCTGAGCCATGTCATTAACAGCCGTTCCTTGTTGCCGAACCCATTCCAGTTCGGGTTTGGGTTCTGTGACTGTAAAGGTACCCTGAGTGGCAAAGTCAGACCCCGATCGCGCACTGTCGATCGCCTGTACGCTCCAGAAATAGCTTCCCGGTTCTAAGTTTTCCAGCGTCCAACTGCGGTTGTGATTGACATTCCCCATCTCGACCACTTGCCGATCGCCATCTTGCAAAGACAGGGGAGACACAATCTCAGATCCCCCTGGGGTCGTTCCTACCCGCAGGTTGTACGTTAACCCGCTTTCGGGTGTTTGCGCGTCGGTGGCTGGATTCCAGGTGAGGGTGACAGAATTGCGATCGACTAGCGCATTCAGATCCGTCGCTGTTGTGGGAACGGCGTTGGAAGTGGTTGTATTATTGCGATAAATTTTAGCTATGCTATCGATCGCACTATTGTTGATGCTACCGATCGCTAGAATATCAAGATCGCCATCATTATCGTAGTCCCCCCAAGCAGCAGAACGATCGCCAGCATTATTCACACCGATGAGCGGCGCATTAATGTCTGTAAAAATTCCGCTATCATTCTGGTAAACTTGCGCTCGATCGCCTCCTACTAACAGAATATCGAGATCCCCATCGTTATCGTAATCTCCCCAGTTGACAGAACCCGAATTCACCCCCTCGATAGCAGCATTGATATCAATAAAAGTGCCACTATTATTCTGGTAGATTGTTCCCGCAGATGAGAGAATATCGAGGTCGCCATCATTGTCATAGTCGCCCCAGTCTACTGAATCTGCGATCGCGCCAGTTAAAGCAGCATTAATGTCCGTAAAGTTGCCACTTTCATCATTTCTGTAGACTTTCATACCGCCGACTGCATCACTCTGTCCTGCTGCTAGAAGATCTAAGTCGCCATCATTGTCATAGTCACCCCAAGCTACACTGGTACCCGATCCACCCAGGTTTAAGCTGGTAATTTCAATGAAAGTGCCCTCATCATTCTCAAAAATTTGGCTTCCTCCACTTGAAGTTGTAATGACCAGATCTAAATCGCCGTCGCGATCGTAATCTCCCCAAGCACCCGCACTATTTTCTCCACCAGAAGACAGGGAAGCAACTTCTGTAAAACTACCACTGCCATTATTTTGATAAATCTTCGAGGGAGCGTCCCATCCAGTTAGCAACAGATCGAGATTGCCGTCATTATCGTAATCTCCCCACTGTCCGGAAGCAAAAGATCCGTTTATTCCCAGATTGATGGCATTAAAATCACCATTGTCATTGCGATAAATTTGGGTGAGGCGTTCTGAACCGTTCGACCCAATCAGCAGAATATCTAAGTCGCCATCCTGATCGTAGTCACCCCAATCCACCGCTCCATCCGCTACGCCAGTGAGAGCAGCATTCATATCGGTAAAGGATTCGGCAATATCATTATCTTTAATCAGGACTGTCGCGCTGTTTTTGGCTCCTATGCTGTAGCTATCATCGGATTCTAACGTCAGAATGACGCTTTCATTTCCCTCGTCAGCGATCGCATCATCAATTGGAGAAATGTTGATGGTTTTGGAAGATTCGCCCGGTGCAAATTGGATGCTGCGTTCGACTATTTCCTGATAGTCTTCATTAGCGATCGCCGTTCCATTAACGGTGTAATGAGCCGTCAGTGGGTTGTCGAGATTGCCAGTGCGGTTAAGAGTCACTTGAGCAAAAGTGCCGTCTTCAGAAACAGTGGGTTCTGTAGCTGTAACGGTAAGAGTTGGTTTGGTTCCATACAGGTTTAACTTCCAAGAGTTCCATGACCCTTCTACCTGATTGCCTGCTTCATCCATCACGGTTAACGTCCAGGTTCCTTTTGAGGATTCACCCCAATGACGCACGGAAGTAAAGACCCAAGGTTCCTCGGTTTCGGGAGTCAAACGCTCGATATGGCTTAAACTCGGATTGTCAGATATGGACTGAGCTAAAATTGACTGCGTACCATCTGGAGAGGTCAAAATCACCGTTAGATCGCTCCAATTTTCGCAATCAGCATCGAACACAATTTCGACATTTTCCACGGCAATATCGCGCTCGATCGCGATCTCAGAAGTCACCGTTTGACCGTCGGTAATCTCCTCGATCGCATTTTGCAAATCAGAACTCACTACCTCTTCTGCACCAACTGGAGTCCAATTGGCTGCTAAATGAACGGCTGCATTGACATCAATTGCCCCAAAACCATATTTTTCATTGATGTGATAGCCTGCACCATTGGTTTGCCACCACAGATCGGCGGGGTCATTTTTCTGTGCGGTTTCCACCAGAATATGCTGTACGTCACGCCAAGTTAGGTTGGGGTTAACTTCTAACATCAAAGCGATCGCCCCTGAGACGATCGGTGCGGCTGCGGAAGTCCCACCAAAACGGTTGGTATAATTTCCAGCATCATACCCTTCAGCACTTTCCATATCCGCTGTACTCATGCCGACATTACTCCCGCTAGAGTACGCCGAAACTAATATTTTCGCTCCCGGTTCGCTATAAAATGTCTTTCGGCCCAAATGATCGATTCCGGCTACTGCAATCGCGTAACGAGAATTAGCAAACCCATTGTAATTGACATTGCCTTCTTTTAAGGCATCATTGCCTCCAGCAAATACATAAATGCTGCCCAGTCCATCCCGTCCCAGCATCGCTCCTTCTGCTATGGCACTTAAACTTTGCGGGGATTTGAATAACCAATCTACCGTTTTCCAACTATTGTTGTAAATATCGATATCCTGGTTAAAGTAGGATAAGGCGTCTGCGATTCGATCTTCTCGGATTTCATCTGCAATTAGCCGCAACGCCGCCAATTCTGCTTCTGGGGCGACGCCACTCCCCCCAATCCCATTCGTTCCATGTGCTGCCGCTATTCCTGCCACTGGCGTTCCATGCGGGTTGTAGGTTTCTAATTCTAAACCCAAGCGATTGACCGAACCAGAATTTCCGTAAACAAAATCTGTAATTCCTAAATTCCAGACTCCCCCTGCCCATTGGTTATCAAAATTATCGAGCATCTGTTGGGGTTTAAATTCACCTGTAAAAGGTGCGAGAGCAGAGGTAATTGAGACTGGCGCTTCATCATCAAAAATTGTGTCAGTAAAGTTGTCGCCACTACCTCCCAGTTGATTGAAGAGGGTGACTAAACCATCTTCATCTCCATTGCCCCCTGAAATACTCCGGTTGCGAGTGTACCACCAGCGCTCTAGGGGATCTAGAATGGCTTCATTGGGATTCGATAAAAATCCCCACAACTGCCCCACTTCAGGGTGTGTAACATCCAGATGGACGTTCATGTCCTTGACGACGCCGGTTAAAGGAACGTTCACACCAAAATAGCTGGTTCCCCAATCTCGGAGTGCCCCGGGTAAATACTTCGCCTCTATAAAATCGTTGTAAGTCGGTGAAGGATCGCTATCATTTTCATTAAAATCCCAACTTAAATCCGAGCGATATTTGGAGGCAAATTCGGGATGGGTATAATCTAAGGCATCATCGACAATCCCAATAACAACGCCTTTTCCCCGAGCCAGATTCCATGCTTCAGTGATATTGGCATCGCTTCCCGGATTAACGCCCGATCGCAAGTGCCACTGATAGCTATTCAGAAAACGGTGCAGTTCTGGATCGTTTGGATCGACTTCTGCATAGGTCGGATTAAAACTATTGGGTTTTCTGACGAGGGGTTCGTCATAGGGTTCGGATAACAACTCCATTTGAATGGGAACGAGCGGATATGCCAGTTCGACGCCCTCAATGGAATTAAACTGATTAAGATCGGGTATGATATTGTCAGGAAATTCCCAAATAAAGGTATTCGGAATATGTCCAGTAGCACCGAGATTGTTGGCTCCAACCCGTTCCGCTAATGTGTCGGAAGATTGACCGGGAGTCAACCAAACTAACCATTCGCGGGTGTCTGCAAGTTCTTCAGAAGTATAGTTTTCTAAGTTAGCAGATTGAGCGATCGCCAAGCGCACTTCATCTGATAATCCATCGCCTCCCGGATCGGTGATTAGAATAAAGTTTTGAATGTCTGGATCGCTGGCTTCCCCGGCGCGATCGTAAGCGACTGCTTTGAGTTCATACCGACCGGGGGTTAATCCACTCAAGTCATAATTAAAGCTAAATCTGGTTTTCCCCTGGGGGTCTTCGGTAAACTCAGTGACATCGGGGATATCCACCCAATCACTGCCAACTTTCCGCACGGAAAAATCGATGCGATCGAGGTCATCCGCTCCATCGGCATCATACACTTTAGCGCCACTAAAACTGAGTATTTCTCCAGTTGCGTATAGCGGCAGATTTCTAAACTGCAAATCTTCAGGTCGCGTGTTCGGTAATCTGGGGGGTGAAATGGGTGTTTCTGGGGGTTCCACTGGCGTGGGTTCCACTGGCGTGGGTTCTACTGGCGTGGGTTCCACTGGCGTGGGTTCCACTGGCGTGGGTTCCACTGGCGTGGGTTCCACTGGCGTGG
>CBFGOM010000127.1:0-18323 GCA_965650385.1 uncultured Oscillatoriaceae bacterium | reverse complement strand
GTTCATCATACTTTTTGCCCTGAAGCAATTCATGAGATAGCGACTGTCCTTCAATCTGCTCATGCACCAAATAAAAGGCTCCATTTTGCTCAAAATCTGCCAGCAAAGTAGGAATGCGGTCATGAGTGCCTAAACGGTGTAGCAATTGCGCTTCCGCATCAAAAAAGCTTTTCGCTTCCCACCAAGGAAACGTCTCTTGTTGAGCCGGTTTAATTTGCTCCACCGTACACCAGGGCATTTCCTGGCGTTGTAAATCCTCCCCTAAAAAGGTTTTACTAAATCGGCGTTCGGCTAACAAACTCACCAGTTGATAGCGACCATCCAGGACATTACCAATCTCATGTAAAGACCGTAAATCCGCGATTACCTCCGTTGCCTTTTGGTAGCGATCTTGATAGTCTGAGCGCACCATTTTATCCAGAATCTGAGCCAACTTAGGGTTCACCGGGGCCAGATGATGCCATAAGGTTTGACCCGTTTTGGGATCCCGTTCTAACTCGCGGGGGGGGACGCCGGTTAAGGCTTGAATTGCCGTCATACCGAGGGCGTAAATATCGCTATTAAAGCGAGGTTTGCCGCCGAGTTGTTCGATGGGGACATAACCCGGAGTGCCGATCGCCGCTGTCCCAATTTGACCTTGAGGATTAATCGCGAGGGTTTCGATTTCTTTAAACGAGCCAAAATCCACCGGGATAATTTTGCGATCGCCACTGCGTCGGATTAAATTAGAAGGCTTAATATTGCGATGAATCACCGAATGCTGATGAATGAACGCTAACACTTCTAGGACTTGATGCAACAGCGCCATCACCAAGCCTTCACTCCAGCGGTTGCCTCGGATGATTTCTTGACTCAAGTCTTGACCGGAGATAAATTCTTCAACAATATAAAATTTTTGGTCCTCCTCAAACCCATCCAAAATTCCCGGAATCAGGGGATGAGTGCTTAATTTTTGCATCACGGCGATTTCCCGTTGCAAGCGCCTACGCGCTTCTTCAACCAGGATGGGATTGGAGAGATTCGGTTGGAGTTGTTTAATCACACAGGGGCGCGGTTGGTCTGGCTGTTGTTGGTCTTCAGCCAGATAGAGTTTACCAAAAGCACCTCGCTTGAGGTCTTTGATAAGTTGATAGCGCCCTTGGATGAGCTGTCCGGTCATGGCGTTCATCAGTTGCATAGCTTTAGATCTGCGGCGGCGGTTGAGTGAGTAGTTTTCCGGGGCGAGACTGCCCCTTTATTTTTTTGGAGTTTTGGGGGTGAGATCGCGAGGTTGAGATGATGATTTTAGATGGGTGGCACCCATTCGCGGGTTGAGAAAATCTGATTAGGGATAGGGAAAATCAAATCACCGATGCGATCGCCCAGGGGGTTACGAACCCTTCAATGGGTTGAATAGGGGCCTTCGTTCGAGCGCTCCTGGCATTTTGAAGCACTTGCATTCAGGATAAACAGCTCTGGCACTAACAACACATCGATTGATTTCCATGCAAGCAATCCGTTGAACAACAAAGGTTTTTACAGCAAGAATCGCACCCTTTGAGAATGAGCATGGCGCGATCGCAAGCGATCGGACTTGCCATCGGCGAAAATATCTTCCTATCTTATCGGTTTCTTGTCCCCTGTCATCCACCTCATCCAAAAATCTCTCGGAAGGTTGGATAAATCCAGAAGGAGTGATCACGAAGGAGAGTAGCTGAAGGAGTGATCCGGTGAGGGGAGATTGAGGGAACACCAGGAAGTTTTCTCCAAGGATTTTCCGCCAACTTGACCCAATTTATGGCAACCTGAAAGACAGAACTCAGACTAGAATACCCTGGCGCGACCATTGGCTGATCAAGAAAACGGGGTACAAACCCCCGACCTAGCAGCCTGAATGCGATCGCCCTAGGACCCAATCAACTACCCTGCACAGCAACTATCGGATTGCGATCGCCAGTATGCAAACACTCCCGAACCCAACCACCCCCCCACTCACTGCCAATACCGCCCTGACGGACACCACCATTCACCGTCGCAAAACCCGCCCGGTTCCCGTGGGCAACATCACCATCGGCGGCGGTAACCCCGTGGTTGTGCAGTCCATGATTAACGAAGACACCTTAGATATCGAAGGGTCCGTCGCCGGAATTCGTCGTCTCCATGAAATCGGCTGCGAAATTGTCCGCGTCACCGTCCCCAGTATGGCCCATGCTAAAGCCCTAGCTGAAATTAAGCAAAGACTAGCGCGGACCTATCAACTCGTCCCTTTGGTGGCGGATGTCCATCACAACGGCATGAAAATTGCCCTGGAAGTCGCCAAGCACGTGGATAAGGTCAGAATCAATCCCGGACTTTACGTCTTTGAAAAACCCAACCCTAACCGGACCGAATACACCCCCACCGAATTTGCAGAAATTGGGGAAAAAATCCGGGAAACCCTAGAACCCTTGGTCATTTCTCTACGAGACCAAGGTAAATCCATGCGCATCGGGGTGAATCACGGGTCCCTAGCAGAACGGATGCTCTTTAGTTATGGGGATACCCCCGAGGGAATGGTGGAATCCGCCCTAGAATTTATCAGAATTTGTGAATCCTTAGACTTCCGCAACCTGGTCATTTCTATGAAAGCATCCCGCGTTCCGGTGATGCTGGCCGCCTATCGCCTGATGGTGCAGCGTATGGATCAGTTAGGCATGGATTATCCCCTACACCTCGGGGTCACGGAAGCGGGGGATGGGGAATATGGTCGGATTAAATCTACCGCAGGCATTGGCACCTTATTAGCCGAAGGGATTGGCGATACCATTCGAGTTTCTCTGACCGAAGCGCCGGAAAAAGAAATTCCGGTTTGTTACAGTATCTTACAAGCTCTGGGTCTGCGAAAAACGATGGTGGAATATGTGGCCTGTCCCTCTTGTGGTCGCACCCTCTTTAATTTAGAAGAAGTCCTCCATCAGGTCCGAGAAGCGACTAAACACCTGACGGGACTCGATATTGCTGTCATGGGTTGCATTGTCAATGGACCCGGAGAAATGGCCGATGCCGATTATGGCTATGTGGGCAAGCAACCGGGGTATATTTCCCTCTATCGGGGTCGGGATGAGATTAAAAAGGTCCCGGAATCTCAAGGGGTTGATGAGTTAATTAAGTTGATTCAAGCGGATGGGCGATGGGTTGATCCCTAGGGGTGGCAAAGCGGGGATTGAACAGGACCCGAAACCGGGTTTGTCCGGGACCCGCTGGATACTCTAGGGGAAATCTGCCCCGCGATCGCCCCCTAACCTGGGCTTTCACAGAATCAGGCCGCTCGGTTACCTCACCAAAGCCTGTGTTATCGTAGGGCTAGGGACAAACCTTATCCATACAATCCTGACAATCCTCCCTTCCTTAATTTAAGCTGTTCCTAGCTCATTGAGGAAGATTAAATCAGGGCAGGCGCTTTCTCATCGGATTAGTCATCTATTGTTCAATATCAACCCTGTGCTTTCCCTTCAGTAACCCCCATTCCTCTCAATTGCTTTCATCGTGCTACCTTCTTTGTCGAAAGATAGACGAGTCAACCGGGGTCGGTCGTCCTTAATCGTAGTTTTTCCTTCCTGATTGAATATTTATGGTGATTACAAAACGCGGACTTATAGTAGGTGCAACAGCAGTAGCCTTAACTGCTGTTACGGTCACGGGGGCGGGACTTCATCTCTCCCAAAGTCAAGCATTTTTTCAAGAGAGTCCCAAAGAACTGGTAGATGAAGTTTGGCAAATTATTAACCGCAATTATGTGGATGCCACCTTTAACCAAGTGGATTGGGAAACGGTTCGTCAAGAGTATCTGAACCGACCTTATACCAATAAGGAGGAAGCGTACACCGCTATTCAAGAAATGCTGGAAAAACTGGGGGATCCCTACACCCGGTTTATGAATCCAGAAGAGTTTAAGAATATGCAGATTGATACCTCTGGGGAACTGACAGGGGTGGGAATTCAACTGTCCCAGGATGAAGAGACGAAGCAACTAATTGTGATTTCTCCCATCGAGGATACACCAGCTTTCTCAATGGGAATTCAAGCGAGAGATGCGATCCTCCAAATTGATGGACAAAGTACCGAAGGGATGGATATTAATGAGGCGGTGTCTCTCATTCGGGGTCCGGTGGGGACTGAGGTGACCCTGACGATTGAACGGGTACTTGACGAACAAAGCGGGGCCAAAGAGACGAAAGATTATACGATCCGCCGCGAACGTATCGAACTCCATCCCGTCCGCCACAGCTATCAGGAAAGCCCGATGGGTGGGGTCGGTTATATTCGTCTGACCAATTTTAATGCGATCGCCGCTGAAGAAATGCGCGATGCGATCCAGGAACTGGAAGGCCAAAATGTCTCTGGCTATATTCTGGATCTGCGGTCCAACCCAGGGGGTTTACTCCATTCCAGCATTGAAATCGCTCGGATGTGGCTTGATTCCGGCAGCATTGTCTCAACGGTGAACCGCGTGGGAGAGATGGCCCGTGAGACCGCCAACGGACGCGCCCTGACGAATAAACCGTTAGTGGTCTTAGTGGATGGGGGTTCCGCTAGTGCGAGTGAAATTCTCTCGGGGGCCTTGCGAGACAATGAACGGGCTATTCTCGTGGGAACCAAAACTTTTGGCAAGGGTTTAGTGCAGTCAGTCCGGGGGTTGGGAGATGGATCGGGACTGGCGGTGACGATCGCCAAGTATCTCACCCCCAATGGTACGGATATTAACCATGAAGGGATTACTCCCGATGTGGCGATCGAACTCACTGAGGACCAACAAAAACTCTTGCGCGGCGATCGCACCTTAATTGGTTCCGATCAAGACCCGCAATACACAAAAGCGATGGAAGTTCTCCGCCAAGAAATTGCTACCGCCCGCGCTAGACGTATTCCCGCTAACTAACTGAAATTGCTGAATTTTAAGGGTGATGCGTCTCAAAACTGGGCTGGTTTTTACGGATTTCCCTGAAATTACAACAATTGAGAATGGTTAGATAAGACCCCCATCCCGTAAGATGAAAGGGTCTTATTTTTTTCCGGTATCCCTCCAAGGAGTATTTTGATACGGAATTCGGTTTAGATAGGTCGATAAAACCCTGCACCCTCAAGGGTTCAAGCCTTTGCAGCCAAAGCCAGCGGGTGCGGGCTAATATAGGAAAAGACTTTTAACAAGCGGGTTTAGTATCAGTTCTTGACGGGGATGAATCCTTCTGGGAGAGCATCAAGAGAGGGAACGGAAACCGATAATTATATGACTCTGATGAATAATCACAAAACTGCACAAATTGCTCAGATTGTTGAAAAACGTCGCCCTTTAGCCGAAAAAATTAGTCAGGTTGAGGACAATTTGAGGTCCCTAGCGGCGGCCCTTCGGACTTTACAGGACCACCGCGATCGCCTCTTAGATTCTGTGGAGGATCAGGCGATCGTCGGACCTCTCCAGGATGTAGATTTTTGGAAAATTCAGGGGGAAATTGCCCGGGAATTAGAGGCAACGGCGAAACTGAAAGCCCGGTTTTCCCGGGATACCCTAAATATTGGTGTTGTCGGACGCGCTAGACAGGGCAAAAGTCGCTTATTACAAAGTTTAACCGGACTGACTGCCTCGGAAATTCCCGATGGCGATCGCCAACATTGTACCGGCGTCCTCAGCACTATCTACCATAATCCTACCCTAGAAACTCACGGGGAAGTGTTTTTTCATAGTGAGCGATCGTTTTTAGAGGAGGCGATCGCCCCGTATTACGACCAACTCCAGCTAGGACAGGCCCCCCAGTCCCTTGATGACTTGGCAAGGCAGCCTCTTCCGTCCCTACCTCGCGACCTATACGGCGCACAAACCGGGGCTAAATACGAGCATTTGCGGCGATATCACACTCATTTAGATCAATATCGGTCTCTCCTCCAGCAGTCCTCTCCACGCCGGATTACTCAAGGAGAAATTCGTGAATATGTCGCACAAGATACCCCCGATGGTCAGCGCGTCTTTTTCAACTATCTCGCGGTGCGTCAAGTTAAAATTGTCTGCACCTTTCCCAATGGGGATGTGGGCAATATTGCCTTGGTGGATATGCCCGGATTGGGAGATACCGGCATTGGGGATGAAGTGAGACTAATCAAAACCCTTGGTCATGAGGTGGATTTTGTGTTGTTTGTGAGAATGCCTAAATCCTCGGGGGATTATTGGGCTGATGTTGATGTGAAGTTGTACGACACGGCGGCAGCAGCGTTAACGGAATTGCCGATCGCCCTCTGGTCCATGATGATTCTCAACCAAACGAATGCGGGTTCTGGCAATGGGGATAATGCCAAGAACTGTCAAGATTTAGCCGAAACAATGGCGGAAAAACATCTGGAAGTGGTCAAAGTTCTAACGGTAAACTGTGCTGATTCTGTGGCGGTGAATCAGCAGATTTTAGAGGGGGTTTTGGAGTATTTAACGGCTAAAATTACTGACTTAGATCGCCAGTATGCGGCAGCTTGTCAAGACCGACTCTTGCAACTACGCGATCGCCTCGCTACTGAACTGGTCAAGGCAAGGCAAGCCCTAGGTCCAATGACCCAAAGAGAAAGTGAATTTCCCCTGTTTTTGCGGTTATTTGATGCGCTATGGAATAACTTAACCAGTGGGTTAGAAGGATTGTTGCGCGGTCTATCTCAGCAACGAGAGACCGAAGATTTGGAGTTTAAGAAGCAAGTTCAGATTGCGATTTCCCATTGTCGCCATGACCCGGGTATTCCGACCCTAGAAGAGATAGAATCCAGGCGCGATCGCGTGGGGGGATATCCCAATGCGTACTATCAATATTTGAATGAAATTCGCGCCTATTTATCTCAACATTTTTTGACCTTAGATGATGGATTAAAGCAGGCGATCGAACGGGTCAAGTCCCGAGTTGCGGCTGTGCTGATAGAACAAGGACGCTTAGGAAACCTCACCCCGGTTCGAGGCAGTGAATTTTTAAGCATCATGGCGCAATTATTATCCGAAGATTTACAGAAACTCAAATTGGGGTTTAGAATTTTAGATGAATTTAATTTATCCTATAGAGGATTAATTCAACATCGGATTCGTCAGCAGTTAGATGGATTAAACCCGGATAAGACAGGATTGAAATTATCTCATCAAGGAGTTTCGGCGTCTGAAGTTTTAAGCAATCTGACAACTCTTCATGCAGAAGCAGTTTATAAGTGTGAAACTGCCCTGGAAGATTTGTTAATTGAACCGAATCAGGCCGCATTTGCGATCGTGGAGGAGTTCGTAGATCGTGTGTTGCGAGTCGAAGGGGTAAAAACCGAATGGCAAATCTTTTTAGAACAAGTTCGGTCCGAGGTGTGGAAGGATGAATTTGACCGCTTAGGCAGTTGCGATCGGCTACGTCGCGAATGGTTAACGACCGTGGATACGGTAGAAGCGGGCAACCAATTAGAATTGATGCAATTTTTGCCTAAAAATACTGCTTAAAAAATGCTAAAACAAAGTACAAAATTAGGATAGTAAAGAGGAAAATCTAGGTCTAAATACAATTTTGAATTTAAACTAATAGGCTGTTAAAAAACTCGGTTGCAATGGGTATTCTACCAAAATTCAAGTGCTACATTTTTTCATAAAATCCCTGAATTATGAGTGAAGTTGTGATATTTATCGGATTACAAGGGGCAGGTAAAAGCACTTTTTATCGAACCTGTTTCTCCCAAACTCATGCCTTGGTCAGTAAAGATTTGATGCGCAACCATAAAAAACCGTCCCGCAGACAAGCTTTTTTAATTGCAGAACACCTAAAATCTGGAACCTCCTTAGTGGTGGATAATACAAATCCCACCCGAGGCGATCGCCAAGCAATTATTGAAATTGGACAAGACTACCAGGCAATGATTATCGGCTATTATTTTAATTCAAAAATTATCGATTGCCTCACTCGGAATCAACAACGAGAAGGAAAGGCTAGAGTCCCGGACTACGTTCTTTATATGACTCAAAAAAAATTAACTCTCCCGGACTACTCGGAAGGATTTCATCAGTTATTCAAGGTAGAAATAGGAGATAATTATGGCACATTTAAGGTTAATTTTTGGGTTGAACAAAGACAGTAGATTCTAAGTAGTCCGGGATAAACTTAAATGAATCAAGAGGAAGAGGGGGTTAAAAGAGGTGATTTTATTAAGAAACTAATCCCGACATCAGCTATAATCTAATGGCAGGGCAATGAAGGGGGTATGGGACAGACAATAACAAAAACTTGGGTTCTGTACTCACTCGGTTGCGCATTCCCGCTATTCGTCAGAACAGAACTGCTTTCTAACCTAGGCGATAGGGATTTTCTTGGATAAGTAGTCGGGATTAGCTGCGCCAAAATTAAAATTGATGAAGAATTGCCGATCAAAGTAGCCAATCTTGAGTTGATCATTGGATAATTAAAGAGTCAGTAAAATTGAAAGGGCGATCGCCCGGGATTCTGCTAAATCTCAATTTGGCAATTTCATATCCTAAAAAAACTTCATGTCCACCTTAAACCTAAGAAAATAATGCAGGAATTAAAAGTCACCATGCTGGGACCCAGTGGC
Source organism: uncultured Oscillatoriaceae bacterium (assembly GCA_965650385.1). Classification (GTDB taxonomy): domain Bacteria; phylum Cyanobacteriota; class Cyanobacteriia; order Cyanobacteriales; family Laspinemataceae; genus Laspinema. The sequence goes on along the minus strand of CBFGOM010000127.1, from coordinate 9,764 downwards.
GTGGGTAAAACTAGCCTTTTGACTGCCATGTATGAGCAATTTGAACGTAGCATTGGACCGACGAATTTGCAACTAACGCCAGATTTAGAAAGTGCCGCATTGCTACAAGAACGATTAGCTGAACTGAAATCTCTCCCTGATAGTTTTGAAACAAAAGGATGGATGCAGAGTACAGAAGATCATAAATCTTTTATCTTTGAGTTGGGAAGAAAAGGAGCAATTCCCTCATTAACTCTACATTTTCAAGATTATCCAGGAGAATATCTCGCTGCTAAAAGTTCGCGAGAAGAAAAAGAACAAGTAGAGACATTTGTGCGGGAATCAGCAGCAGTGGCGATCGCTATTGATACCCCTGCCTTAATGGAAAAAAATGGTCAATGGCATGATGCCGTCAATAAACCCCAACAAATTGCTAATTTATTTCAACGAGTCTATCGTGAATTAGAGTCTCCCCGCTTGGTAATTTTTGCACCTGTACGCTGTGAAAAATATTTACAAGATGAGAAAAGCAGTGCAGAATTGGTGCGACAGGTGCAAGCGGGGTATGCGAGATTATTAGATTTATTACGTTCGGAATCCTTACTCTCAAAAGTCGTCGTGATTGTAACCCCAGTTCAAACCGTAGGAACTGTGGTATTTTCCCGCATTGAAATATTGGATGGTAAACCGTTATTTATTTTCAGAAAAACTAGTCATGATGCTGAATATAATCCCCAAGATAGTGAACAACCTTTACGCTATTTATTACGATTTTTGCTGAGATTACATTTAGATCGACGCAACTTAGGTGTATTTAATTTTATCCGAGATTGGTTGGGATTAGATAATCACCTGAAAGATGCTGTTCGCGAATTTTCAAAAGGCTGTAAGAATACTGGTGCTTACACGGTATTGCAGGGGCAAAATTGGCTGAATATTGGCTAGGAGAATATTATGGAAATCTATGTAAAAAGTCGAGGATTTGCTCAGGAAGAAGGCTATTGCTGGCTACCCGAAACCCCTTCTATTCTTACCTTAAATCGGGTTGCTGACTGCATTCAAACTGAATCTCCTTCTCTTATTTTAGGGCGATATGGCGGACGGTTACTATTGCTTGTTACGGGATTCGAGGCAAGAGGGCGGACCGATTTTCGCGATCGCACCATTCGCAATTCTATCGCCTGGATTGCCGAAGATTCCGCCGCCTATGAACAACAGTTGCGGGCCATTGCAGTCCGGATCTTACGCACATTTTTAGAGAAAAAGCAAGACAAATTAGAGGCGGAAATTGACCAAGCAATTTTTGTAGGAGGACCGGACGGATTTACTGTAAATTGGGACCTGTTACAAGGATTATCGGCGAATGCAACTCTCAGCAGTCACCCCCAAAAATCGGACCGAGAACGAGAAGAACAGTCCACGGATAAACTCGCCAAAAATTGCGATCGCACTAAAGAAACTCTTGCGACTCAACTTGAACTGTATGGATTACCGAATAGAGAAGGTCCCCTGGTTGTTGTTACCGGAATTAAAAGCAAAGATGCCTTAATTCAGGCGCGAGTCTGGCGGGGGTTATCCAAAAGTGTTGAGGAAGAGGATTGGACACCCATTCGGGAGAGACAAGACGTCCCCAGTTCTGCGAGAGAAGGGTTGACCCCTGAAAAAAAGCTCAATGAAACCGCGACGCTAGTAGCAGTAATTGTGGCGATCGGGATGTTATTTTTAGGATTTTTGTGGTTTTAAATCCCTATAAAGTTACGATGAATAGCATCGGGTTTGCTATTAAAATCTTGCCCCATTCTAAAAAGCCCCCCTTATTCAGGGGGGTTAGGGGTATCTATATGGAAATTTGTAAGCAATCTATTGTAGGAGGGCAAACATTCTTGCCTTCCAAAAGAAAAGAGATTATAAACAATCGGAAAGGTTATGGATTACAATAAAACCGAATCATTCTTTGAAACAATAGGACCCCTTATCCATGAAACCTTTAACGCGCCGACAATTTATTAAAGTGAGTGCGATCGCCGCTGGATTTGCCCTTGCCGCCCATCCAATTTTCGCCCAACAAGTCATCACCACCGACAGCGAAGGATTAACCGCTGGTGAAGTGACTATCCCCGTTGCCGATGGAGAAATTCCTGCCTATCGCGCCATGCCTGCCACGGGACAAAACTTCCCAATTGTACTAGTCATCCAGGAAATTTTCGGGGTTCATGAACATATCCAGGATGTCTGCCGGAGATTTGCCAAACAGGGGTATTTGGCGATCGCCCCAGAAATGTTTGCTAGACAAGGGGATGTCTCCCAGATGGAAGACATCCAGGAAATCATCTCCGAAGTAGTATCTAAAGTACCCGATGAACAAGTGATGTCGGACCTTGATGCTACCGTTGCTTGGGCGCAAACCAGTAGTAAGGGCAACCCTGAAAAGCTGGGCATCACCGGATTTTGCTGGGGAGGACGAGTTGTCTGGTTGTATAGCGCACATAATCCCCAAGTCACCGCTGGAGTCGCCTGGTATGGGCGATTAGTCGGTGAATCCACCCCCCTGACTCCCCAACATCCCATCGATATCGCTGAAGAATTAACTGTCCCTATCCTTGGATTATACGGTGGCGAGGATGAGTTAATTCCTAATAATACCGTCGAACAAATGCGCGATCGCCTCGCCACCGGCAACAGCAAGTCCGAAATTATCCTCTATCCCGACACTCCCCACGGATTCTATGCTGACTACCGCCCCACCTATCGCCCCGACGAAGCAGCAGATGCTTGGAGTCGTCTTCTCACTTGGTTTGAAAAGTACGGCGTTTCCTAAATTTAAAAGCTGATTTACTTTTCACAAAAGCCCCCCTTCAGAAGGGGGGTTGTGGGGATCTCTTCTAGGCTATTTTATATTTTCAATCCCCTAAGACCCCCTATTAATTCATAATAAAGCAGCCGCTAAAATAAATAATTCTCAGGATTTCATGGATTATAAACAACAAGTTGCCGATTACTTTAATCGCCGAACAAATTATGACCAAGAAGGCGATTTTCATCCCCGGGTTGCCCATCATCTCATCCAATGTGCAGATATTCAACCGGGACAACATATCTTAGACATTGCCACGGGAACGGGTTTAGTCGCTATTGAAGCTGCCCAAATTGTGGGAAATAGCGGTTCAGTGGTGGGAGTCGATTTGTCTGAAGGAATGTTAAGGCGATCGCAGGCTAAAATCACGGCTGCTGGTTTAACCAATATTGAACTCAAACAAGCCGATATAGAAACCATCCATTTTCCAGCCAACAGCTTTGACCGCATTTTCTGTTGTTGTGGTATTCCTTATATTCCCAATATTCCGACCAACTTACGCCGTTGGCAAGAATTTCTCAAACCTGGTGGTATCATCGCCATTACCGGAGTTGCCGAAACTGCTTATATGTTTAGACATATTTTAACAAAAATCGCTCCAAATTATGATAATATAGAATTGCCAGGTTGGAACGAATCAATAGGAACCATAGAGAAATGTAACCGCCTTTTACAAACATCTGGGCTTGAAGTAATTCAAGTCACTGATGAGCAATTTGGAGAGTATTTAAGCCTAGAGTCTGCTCAAAAGTTATGGGATATCATTATCAAAAATCCCCTCACTTTTTCTTACTTTATCCAACCGCTGAATTCAGAACAATTACAGGCTGCTAAGGCGCAATATTTAGCGGAATTAGAAACCTTGGTCACGGATCAAGGGATCTGGAATGACATCACCCTATTCTATATCGTCGGACGCAAACCCATCAGCAGCTAAAAATCAATTTGAGAAACCCCTCGTCACGAATCGGGTTTACAGGGTTATTTGCAGACTGGACATGGATCATACGTGCAATAGCAACGCCAACCTCTATCCGAGATGCCACTATTAGCAGTAAACTGTAATACGATGTTTTTAACGATTGACGATGGCAACGATTAACGATAACTACCTCAAGCTTAAAGCGGGTTACCTGTTTCCCGAAATTGCTCGTCGGGTGAATGCCTTTGCGGAGGCGAATCCAGACGCCCAAATCATCAAACTGGGTATCGGCGATGTGACAGAACCCCTCCCAGAAGCTTGCCGCAAAGCAATGGTAAAAGCGGTGGAAGACATGGGCGATCGCAGCAACTTTAAAGGGTACGGACCCGAACAAGGGTATGCCTGGTTGCGCGAAAAAATTGCCATCCACGACTTCCAATCGCGAGGATGCGCGATCGATGCTTCAGAAATCTTCATTTCAGATGGTTCTAAGTGCGACACCGGCAATATTCTCGACATTTTTGGTAACACTAACAAAATCGCCGTTACGGATCCAGTTTATCCCGTGTATGTTGATACAAACGTCATGGCAGGACATACCGGACCCGCGAATGATAAAGGAGAATATGAGGGATTAGTCTATCTCCCCATTAGCGCAGAAAATAACTTTACTGCGGAACTTCCTACAGAGAAAGTCGATTTAATTTATCTGTGTTTTCCCAATAATCCTACGGGTGCAACGGCTACCAAAGACTACCTAAAAAAATGGGTAGACTATGCTAAAGCGAATGGTTCGATTATTTTCTTTGATGCGGCATACGAAGCTTTCATTACCGACCCTAATTTGCCTCACTCCATCTATGAAATAGAAGGCGCTAAAGATTGTGCGATCGAGTTTCGTTCCTTCTCCAAAAATGCGGGATTTACCGGCACTCGTTGCGCCTTAACAGTGGTTCCTAAAAACCTGATGGCAAAAGCCTCCGATGGGTCTGATGTTGAAGTTTGGAAACTGTGGAATCGTCGCCAATCCACCAAGTTTAATGGCGTTTCCTACATCGTCCAACGGGGTGCAGAAGCCGTATATTCAGAGGAAGGACAAGCAGAAGTTAAAGAATTGGTCAGTTTCTATTTAGAAAATGCCAAAATTATCTGTGAAAAATTAACCGCTGCTGGATTATCGGTTTACGGTGGCGTCAATGCACCTTACGTCTGGGTGAAAACCCCCAATGGATTATCCAGTTGGGATTTCTTTGATAAATTGCTGCAAGTTGTGAATGTAGTCGGAACCCCCGGTTCTGGGTTTGGCGCTGCTGGAGAAGGATACTTCCGCATTTCTGCATTTAATAGCCGAAAAAATGTGGAGGAAGCGATGCAACGGATTACGGAAAATCTAAAACTTTAGTTCTGATTGAGTACAAAGCTTAGAAACCGGGTTTCTAAACAATGATTAGGGAGAATACCTTAACCGGGGTTAGAAACCCGGTTTCTTTGGTCGAGAAACCGGATGTCTTTTAAAGTTTAGTGCTATAATAGGGTCCAATTAAAAGGAGCGATCGCCCCCCAACTCCACTCATTTTGAAGGTCCCTAAATATGGTCCAAACCCCCTCTAAATCGTTAACTTTAGCAGAATTTCTCCACCTCCCCGAAACCAAACCTGCCACTGAATATATTGAAGGCGAAATCATTCAAAAGCCAATGCCTCAAGGAGAACATAGCACAATTCAAGCGGAACTGATTATCGCGATTACTGCTGTTTTTAAGCCCCCAAAAATAGCCCGAGCTTTTCCAGAACTGCGGTGTATCTTTGATGGACGGAGCATTGTACCCGATATTGCCGTCTTTACTTGGGACAGAATCCCCCGGACAGAAAATGGGAGTGTAGCTAATGTGTTTAACAACTCCCCCGATTGGATGATAGAAATACTCTCTCCTGAACAAAGAGTTACAAAAGTAACAAAAAAAATTCTACACGCTCTCAAACATGAGACTCAAATGGGTTGGCTGATTGACCCACAAGAAAAGACTATTTTTGTATATCACTCTCAGCACCAAATCGAAGTCTTTGACGAACCTGAACAGCAAATCCCCGTTCCTTCATTTGCCAGTGAATTGCGGCTGACAGTGGCGGAGATATTTGGCTGGCTGTTAGAATAGACGGCAATCCGCTAACAATTTACTATTTTTGATTATGACCCTGATCACCAGCATTGTTAAACCTGTTAGTGAAATCAAGCTCGAACCCGGTAGCACCGTTACCATTTCCAATATCAGTTGGGAGGAATTTCAGACCCTATTGCAAGAATTAGGTGGAAAAAGAGCTTCCCGCATTGCCTACAGTCATAACACTTTACAAATTATGGTTCCCTTACCTGAACATGAAAAACCTAATGACATTATTTCGGATATTGTCAAAATTTTGCTAAAAGCAAAAGGGATGAGATACGAACCTTTTGGATCGACCACCTTTAAACGAGAAGGAATGGCAGGAATTGAACCGGATGCTAGTTTTTATATCCAGAACTGTCAACGGATGATCGGACGTCGCCGGATGGAACCCGATGATCCACCGCCGGATTTGGCAATAGAAACCGATGTCACTTCTAAAACCACCATAGAAGCCTATAAAGCGATTGAATGTCCAGAAGTTTGGGTGTATAATCAGTCCAAGCTAACCATCTATTTGTTACAAGATGGAGAGTATGTCACGGCACAGAATAGTCCGATTTTTCCGGAACAGGCGATCGCCGAAATTATTCCCAGGGTAGTCGAACACGCTTGGCAAGTGGGGACCTCCCAAGCCTTGGTAGAATTTGAAGCGGCGATCGCTCAAGGGGGGAGTTAACCCAGAAAGGCGATCGCCTCCGTCATATCCTACTTATCAAAAATGATTGATATAGCAGTCGGAAACAACCCTTACAGCCACTCAACCTATCACCATTACCCTTCAAGATGATTCGGATGACCTAACCCCCAGGACATTTGACCATCGTCTCCCCTCTGTTGCTCTTTTCAGGATCTCTCCACTCCAACTATCCAGCGCCCTTTAACCCAGCTAAACCTCCTGATATCCCTTTGACTCACGATAAAATAAAGAGATAAAGAGTTCGGAGGGCCAGTTTCCTGGTCAATACGCCTATCGAAACGATATACGGACAGCTACAAGGACTTAAATCCAGTCAGCTTAAGCAACTTAACCGCCTGTACCACCAAAAACTTCCCGTAGATGCGATTACCACCTCGGAATTTGCCCAGCGTCTAGCGGCGATTAGTACGGAAATAGGGGATTCGGTTTGTGTTTACATCAATCGTCGGGGTCAGGTGATCCGGGTGGGGGTGGGTTCACCGCGTCAAACCCAAATCCCGGCAATGGAATTACCCCGGTATGGTGAGGGTCGTCTGAGTGGGATTCGCTGTCTTACGACTCAGTTGAAAGGGGAGGGTCCCAGTGAATCTTCCCTAACCGCAATGGCGATTCAACGGTTAGATGCGTTAGTCGTCTTGAATTTAACGGGGGAGGGGTTTGAACGGCGCGGTGGTGGGGCCACGGGTTATGTCAGTCAAGCCTATTTAGCACATTTGATTCCCCAAACGGGAATGGAAGAGGGTGAGGGCAATGGAGCGATCGCCACCTGGACCGTTTCCCCCCCGATGAGTCTGGATGCCCTCTCCCTACAAGACTTCTTAGAACTTGTAGAAGGACTAGAAGCTGAGTTTCAACGGGAATTTATTGCCCGCGATGTGGATGCGGATCACGATCGCGCCCTTTTAGTTGGTGTGATGACGAATAATCTCAAAGATGAGCAATTTGAAGATGGACTTACAGAACTTGCTCGTCTAGTCGATACTGCCGGGGGAACCGTTTTGCAAACCCTGCGGCAGAAACGTCCCCGTCTTCATCCCCAAACCGTCGTTGGAAAGGGTAAGGTAGAAGAAATCGCCCTCACGGCACAAACCCTCGGCAGCAATTTGATTGTCTTCGATCGCGAACTCTCTCCAGCACAAGTCCGCAATCTGGAAGTCCAAATCGGCGTCCGCGTGGTCGATCGCACCGAGGTAATTCTCGATATCTTTGCCCAACGTGCCCAATCTGGCGCCGGTAAACTCCAAGTCGAATTAGCCCAACTGGAATATATGCTGCCCCGCCTCACGGGTCGGGGTCAAGCCATGTCTCGCTTAGGGGGTGGAATTGGTACCCGAGGGCCTGGAGAAACCAAACTGGAAACCGAACGCCGCGCCATTCAACGACGAATCGCCCGCTTGCAACAAGAAGTCAACGAATTGCAAGCTCATCGATCGCGGATGCGTCTGCGACGGCAACATCAAGATGTCCCCTCCGTAGCGATCGTTGGTTATACCAATGCCGGTAAATCCACCTTGCTCAACGCCTTGACCAATGCGGAAATTTATACCGCAGATCAACTGTTTGCCACCTTGGACCCCACAACCCGCCGGTTAGTGATTCCTACAGTAATGGGCAGTAGCCAAACTATTGTTGTCACCGACACAGTGGGGTTTATTCACGAACTGCCCCCCTCCTTAATGGATGCTTTCCGCGCCACCTTAGAAGAAGTCACCGAAGCCGATGCCTTGTTACACGTTGTCGATTTATCCCATTCCGCATGGCAAAGTCAGATTCGCTCAGTAATGAAGATTTTGGGAGAAATGCCCGTTACTCCTGGACCGGCTTTAGTGGCGTTCAATAAGATTGATGCAGTAGATGGAGATACCTTGGCGATCGCCAAAGAAGAATTTCCCCTAGCCGTCTTTATCAGTGCTAACCACCGTCTCGGACTGGAAACCCTGCGGCAACGACTCGCGCAACTCATCGATTATGCAGTGGCCCCTCAGTAGCCTCTTGATGAGACCTCTTGCAAAAATCTGGATTGATCTCCCTGCTTTCCCCCTTAAATCCTCCTCCCGTCGATGACGTTTCCAAGGGGGAAGCCCCAGGAATCCATGTTTAATCGATGGGGGGCTTTTTACAATTGGGCAAGAAGTCTATATGATCTTTGCCCAAGTTACGCGATTTTGCTGACGACAATCCTAATGGAGTAATGCCAGAATGGATTGTGTACTCCTAGTCAACTAATCCAAAATTAATTCATAGCGGACTTGTTTCTCCGTAAAATCTTGGACTTTATCAAAACTTTGTATTTCTGCCGAGCCAAACTTTCGGCAAACTCTAGCATTAAGTTTATTTATATAAAGATTTTACAAAGCTGGGAGAAAACTATGGACAGACCTAGGCTGACCTAGATACAGTTGAATGGAGTACCGGCGATACCCTCCGCAAAATGGGAGTTTAGCCTACTTTTTGAAGAGGGCAAAGGATTAACCAATTCAGTCGCTTAGTGCAATTGCCTAATAGGGTGGCATAAATATGCTGACTAGAACAGCCAAGCAAGAGTGCAACAACCGTCGGTTCAATTTCACCCATTATGCTGGTAGGATTCAGGAAAGAGATATGTTTAGATTACTCAAACCACTTACTTTAGGACTATCAGTCATTGCCTCCGTAGGGGTTTACTCCTTGACTGTCGCCGCTTCTGCCTCTGCGTTTACTTTTTTTGAAAGTAATAAAACCGTTGGTATTTCTGCCAGCGATGTTGGCAAAGAGTTTACCATCAACTTTGATGGAAATGTAAGTACCAACAATGTTTCTGGACTTTCATCGGAAGCGACTTTTAAATTCCTGGGGTTTAACAGCGGTCGTGGCTACACTGAGGCAATGTTTGATGTGTTCCTCACGAACAACTCCAGCAATGGTATCACCTCTCGGAGCTCAGCTTTAGGGTTTGATGTTTGGAATTTTGATGGAACCAAGCGAGGTTCAGAACTCACCCTGGTGGGCGTTGATAATCGTTCAGGTTCTGGCAACACCCGGGTTGAAGGACTCTTTACCAAGGACAGAAATGGCTCCTTTCCTAATCAGTTTGGTGACATTGATGTCTGCTTTACCAATGGGAATACCTGTCAAGGTGGAGCCAGTGGCGGCGTCACCACTGGGG
>CBFGOM010000126.1:0-19054 GCA_965650385.1 uncultured Oscillatoriaceae bacterium | reverse complement strand
AGTAATCCTGGAATGTTTGTCAGTTAATGTTTTGGGATTTTTGGAGATATCTATTGAATTGCAAGGTGGATATTGTTACCGTGGATATGTTGAAAGAGCGGATTCGCGATCGCATTTTGCTTGAAGCTGTAAGGTTATGAGTCAAGAAACCTCGAAGAATGTACAGGAATAACCCGGGGAAAAGCTATCCTAGACTATCGGTATCGAAATTAAAATCCTAGGACAAAAAAACGGTTTTCTTGCCCTAAGTTGTTGAAACTTAGCAGAATTTTTATGAAGAAATCCAGTTTCTAACTGTGAAGGTATCGATGCACTCCAAATTCTTGATAAAATATGCCCAAAAAGAGTCAGGAGTCAAAGGTTTTAAAAACTTTTGACTCCTGATACTTGCAGATTTTATCCTGATGTTTTCTCACCCATTGGTTCCGACTTAGAAATCATCAATGAAGGAACTGAGTCGTTGCAGTAAAGGGTCCACCGGTTTGGGAGGGGCGACGGGTTCTGGTTCCGGTTCGGGTTGGGGTTCCGGTATGGGTTCCAGATAGGATTGTTGAGGCGGTTGATAATTTCCCCGATGATTGAGGGCGATCGCCAACTGTCCCACCTGCAAGCTTAATTGTTGCAACTGCTGTTCCAGTGCATCCAATCGACTCGCTTCCCTTGCCGCTACCCGTTCCTCTAAGGACCTCAATTGCCCTTGTAACTCCGCAATGGTGTCCGACGAGGCATCTGTTGATTTCCGCGTGGGTTTCACCGATTCGGGGACATACAAATAATGCCATAGGGCTTCCTTACACAAGTCGCCGAAACTCTTGTGCGGTTGGTTTTGTAACTCTTTCTGCACAACCGCCAACAAGGTTTGGTCGGCTACCTCATCGGTAAATCCAACCTGTTTCTTTGTCTTGCTTAACCAAAAAACCATTAACTTCCAGCCCTAGAGGAGCGAGTGTACGAAGAGGAGGCAAGTTGAGCCTCTCCATACAAATATTGTCCCACAGCATTGGCCGGACGAGAAGGCTGGGCTAGATGAACTTTCAACCCGGCTTGTTCAACCAAGGGTTTGAGAGCATCGGAGAAAAATTCGCCGCCACCGCCGGTCAAAATCACGTCAGTGACCCGTTCTGGTAACCATTTAATCAGCAAGTCGGACAGTTCGCGGGCAAATAATTCGCGCAGGTTGGGCAGAAAATCATCCAAATTGGTCGGTTTGGATGCGCCACGAGGACGGAAGAACCGTTGACCCCTGGGTTTATTTACGGCATCGATTAAGGACAAGGATTGACTATCGACGCTGATGGGGGATTGGCTGTATGCCTTTTCCACTTCAGTGCCGACTCGCTTGTAAAACTCGCTCATGGCAAAGGGTTCGCTCTTGGAGGCCCCGCGTGCGAACCGGAAATTATCGACCATTAAAAAATCAGCGGTTTGATGTCCGATATCCACGATCGCCACCGAAGTTTTGGCAAAATCTGGGGACACGCCTTTTTTGTCCACTTTCTCCTGCGCTTCGCACCAGATCAAGCTTCCATATCCTTCCGGCATCACCCAAACTTTAGTGATATTCAGGGTCACTTGCTCACCGCGATAGCTCATCACATGAGGCGAAGTCAGCAAATTAGTAATTTCCTCTTTTTCCCGCTCAAACTCTTCTTGAGAATGATAGGGCAGACCCAGGACAACCACTAAATCATCTTTTAATCCAAAGTAAGCGGCGCTGGCGAGGACTTTCACCAGGGCATTTTCCACTTTCCGTTCGCCAACGCCGAGATTTGCACCAAAGTCAGCCGCCAACTGACCGATCGCATAACCCCGCCCTTGATACTCTAACCACATATCCAACAAGGGATCCGTAGGCCGAGATTCAAATTCCCCACCGCGCACCTTTTCGACAGGGACTTGGGCCACATTGGAGGGAATAAATACCACTTGGTTGGGATCGCGGCTGACGCAAGCTTTGGTCGCCGTCCGGCCCAAATCAACGCTGAGAATGGAAGTTCTAAAGGAATTACTAGACGCTTTGCTAGTCACTGCCGTATTTGTAGGCTGTTGGATCGTCATTAAAGTTTATAACCTCCCCTAAATTTACCAGTATCTTGCCACCAAACCCCTAAGATATCAGGATTTTGCTGTTTTCAAATCTTAAGACTATCTAGCCGTTCCTTCAATCACTGCGATACAGTCAATCTCAACGAGTACATCTTTCGGTAAACGTGATACTTGGACTGTGGCGCGTGCGGGTGCTGTGGCTTCATCGAAATATTTAGCATAAACGGCATTCATGGCAGCAAAATCATTCATATCTGCCAAAAAAACGGTAGTTTTTACCACATCGTGAAAGGTGGCACCGGCAGCGGTGAGGATAGCATTTAGATTAGCCATCACTTGGGTAGTCTGTTTGACCACATCCCCTTCCCCGACTAGGGTCCCGGTATTGGGGTCTAGGCAGATTTGACCCGCAACAAAGACGAACTGACCTGTGGCGGCGATCGCCTGATTATAAGGTCCAACGGGTGCGGGTGCTTGGTCTGTCTGAATGATTGTTTTAGTCATTGAGATTAGATTTTCAAGAACGGGTGATACCCGGACGGTTTAGCTAGTTTGGGAATGGGAATGGAAAACACATTTTTAATCCCGGGTTCAGGGATATTTGACCGAGATTAACCGATCGCATTCTCCCTGAGTCTTACGGTTGTGCTGCCGGTTCACTTAGACCCTTTCAGGACTGAACATGAAGTGTTCAGGAATGGGGCGATCGCTTCCATCTTCCTGACCCCCAACTCCCTAGGGCTACTTTTTGTTCCCTCTGTTGTGCCATCCTCTGCTATTCATGCTGTTTTCCAGAACAGAGAGACTTCAAAAAAACAGCCTTCCATAGTTTACCCCAAGGGGGACGGGTGGAATCGCGATCTAGTTGAGCAGGAGCAGCAACAGGAAGTGGGGGAGGCGATCGCCGATGGACAGAACTGCTTTAAATTTGATCATAATGAACTGAACAATCGCGGCCTTGGTCCTTGGCTCGATAGAGGGCGCGATCGGCTTCCTGAATTAACGTTTCCAAAGAGGACTCAACTCCAGGGGTCACCGTCGCAATTCCCACACTCAGGGTAATGTATCCACAGGTGGGAGAAGCGCGATGGGGAACTTGTAATGCCTTCACCGCCTCACGGATGGTTTCTCCGACGCAGATTGCCCCATTCGCATCGGTATTGGGTAAAATGACTGCAAATTCTTCTCCGCCATAGCGCGCCACGAAATCCAAGGGTCTTTTGCTGGCTTTTTGAATAGCAACGGCAACTTGTTTGAGAGATTCATCCCCTGCTTGATGGCCGTAGGTGTCATTATAAGGTTTAAAAAAATCGATATCGCACAGAATCAACGAGAGGGGGGTGCGATCGCGCTCCATTTGTTGCCATTCTCGTTCTAAATATTCATTAAAATGACGGCGATTCGATAACAGCGTTAATCCATCTCGCGTTGCGAGTTGCCTTAACTGTTGATTCGCTTCTTTAAGTTGTTCATAGAGTTGAGATTGTTGAGTCGCGATTCCCACTTGAGTTGCTAATTGACTGAGCAACTTAATTTCTGACTGTTGCCATCGTCGAGGGGCGGAACAATGGTGGGCAATCAATAATCCCCATAACCCACTACTTTGGACAATGGGAACCATTAACATTGCCTTGACTTCCACCTCAGTTAAAAAATTCACCTGAGACTGACTCACCCAAGCTTGAGTAATATCTTCAACCTGATAAATTCCCCCCAACTGTTCCGGCGGTAACGCTTGTTCTCCTAATAAGGGATCACGAAGGGTTAGACCTAAAATAGAGCAGTATTTTGAATTTACGGATTCTGATACCATTACCCCTGTACAATCCGAGCCTAAACGACAAATTGCCACGCGATCGCACTGTAAAAATTGCCTCACCTGAACCACGGTTGTTTGTAAAATCTCTTTCAAATCCAGAGACTGTCGGATCCGCTCTTGCATTGCCGATATCAACCGTTCTCGTTCTGCTTGTTCTCTTAACGACGCTTCAATCTGAACCCGATAAGTAATATCCCGTAAAATCGCCTGCTGCACTTTTAAACCCTCTCCCCATTGGACAACACTGCAACTAATATCCGCCCACAGTGTTTCCCCATCTTTTTGGCAGAGTTGGGTATTGGGCAACCATCCCCCCCCAGTTTTTGCCGTTAAAGCGAAGACTGCACTCACTCTTTCTCGTTCTTGCGGGGGCAAAATTTGACTGGCGTGGAGGGTGATTAATTCATCTTTCGTATAACCCAATAAATCCTCGGCTTTTTTGTTGGATTCTAAAAAATTACCCTCCAAATCCGTGAGTAATATCGCATCGCCAGCATCATTCATTAAAGAGCGATATTTGGCTTCGGATTCTGCAAGGGCAGCTTGGGCTTTTTTCTGTTCGGTGATATCTAAAGCCGTTCCAAAGAGCCTAATGGGTTTTCCTGTTGGGTTAAATACTGCTTCGGCTCTCGCTTCAATATAACGGAGGGTGCGATCGCTTTGCCAAATTCTCAGTTCAACTTCATTGGCACTCCCTTGTTCAAGAGCTTCTCGAATTAGGTTTTTCCAGGTTTTTCTATCTTTTTGATGGACTTGCTTTACTAAATTAAAATAGTTTAGTCCTAAATTCAAGGGGGAGTCAAAAATTCTTAAAAATTCTTCAGAAACGGTTATTTTTTTAGAATCTACGTCATATTCCCAGCTTCCTACATGAGCAACTCTTTGTGCTCGGGCGAGATTAGCTTCACTCTTCTGGAGAGATTCAATGAGTTGATTTTTTTCGCGATCGGCATTTTTACGGGCCGTAATGTCTCGTACGATCGCTAAAACTTCATTATCACCACTCGCAATCAGTCTCGCTTCATAAACGGAAACTTCACCGTTAATTTCTAGTTGATACTCAAAAACTTGGATTTCGCCAGTTTCCAACGTTTGTTGGATATACCTCATGGATTGTTCTGCAATATTGGGTGGCATGACATCTACCACTTTTAACCCTTCAAAAATTTGGGGTTTGATGACATCGCTAAAATTAGCCGGTTTAAAATCTAAGTAGGTTCCATCTCCTTTGACGCGAAACATTAAATCAGGAATGGTATTGAGTAAGGCTCGATTGGTAGTTTCACTTTTAATTAATGATTCTTCTGCCCGTTTCCGTTCAGTAATATCATGAGTAATTCCTAAAATTTGATAAATTTCTCCTTGTTTATTCAGTAAGGGAATATACGCGATCGCAGCACTCAATGAGTTGCTATTTAAAGCAATGGTGCATTCTCCTTTTTGAGGTGTTTTGGTCTCAATAGCTTGCTGGAGTAAGGGCAGATAATTATCAGTAATTGCGGCAGGAAATAATTCTTCATCCCGACGGTTGAGAATTTGTTCTTCAGTATAGCCAGAGACTCGAATCCCTTCATTATTAATAAATTGAATACGGCGATCGGCATCATAAATAACAAACGTATCTGGAAAATTATCCACCGCTTCTCTAAATCTAAATTCACTTTCTTTTAAAGCTATTTCAGCTTTTTTACATTCAGTAATATCAAAATAAGCAATGACAAATCCCTCGTTTTCTAAGGGAAGCGGTGCAGCTATAATATTCAGCCAGTCTCCTTCTCCCTCCCCTGAAGAAATTTCAATGTGCAAATTTTCAATAACTCGATTTTCTGGATTGTTGATTAAAAGCAACTTTTTAAAAAAATCTTTGAGATTCAGCGGAGTTCCTTCCGGTAAAATAGATGGGTAATCTCTCGGGTTTTTGACCTCTTCTTGGGACGTTATAACCAAAGCATCTAAATAACTGAATGAAGCAGAATTAGATTCAGTAATATTACCCTCGGAGTCGGTAAAGGAAATTCCAATGGGAAAAATATCAAAGATAGTTTTATATTTTTCTTCAAGTTCTTGAGACGATTTTTGAACGGATGGGGCTTGCTTAAGCCTTTCAATAGTTGCGACAGAAAGTTGGGGTTTTTCTGTTATATCTAAAACCATAGATAGATTTTGTTTGACCCAAACTTCTTTTCCATCTTTGCCAATTAATCTTTTTTCTATTTCATATCCCTCTCTTTTGTTTGCGATACACTCTTGCATGAGAGTCTCTTCTATTGTAAAGTCCTCCGGATGAGTAATTTGACTATATTCCAGATGCAAGAGTTCTTCTGCTTCGTATCCCAAGAGGGTTTGTAAAAAAGGGTTGGTTTGCAAGAATTTTCCAGTCAAATCCCCAAGGGCCAACCCAATTGCTGCTCGTTCAACTATGATTTTGAAATATTCATTGTGAATGCTTCCACCCGGGCTGATAGAATCATGGGTTTGACTAAATTGGCGCTCAAGGTTCATAACCCCACCCTTTATTTACTTACTACAAGTTTTATTACCTTTTAAGACTCTTGGTTTGATAATTAAATTTTATCCTTTTTGATAAAGAAAGAAGCCCCTTGTTTATCTAATTGCCCTTTTAAAGTTCCTGTGAACATTTCAGGACCAGGGTAAATTAGTTGCTTTACTTTAATTTCAAGCAAAACATTGACAAAGAAAAAACGACTTAAAAAAATACAATTTCAAGAGTATTTCAAAATGATTTGGAAACTTATTTAAAAGACAGGGATGCGTCATTAACAAGGGCTTTATCATGGAAAAAAGAAACCTATTTATTGCGAATAAACAACCCGTGATGGCTTGGGGTAAGGGTTTAGGGTGAGCTTGATCCAGACTTTTTTCTCTAGGACTCCAGCCCGGTGTTCTAGTGGCAAGGGAAGAGGAAACGATAAGAGAAGGAAGCTCACCTGTTCCTCGGGTGAAACCGTCTATCTTGAACTATCATGCCATTCCCGTTGAGCAAGGATTAAAAATTCTATTCTAAGTCAAGGTTGCGGGTGCATTGGTCGTTGAGAGTGGCAAAGGGCGGTTCTAATTGAGGAATTGTGATTCCCCGATGATTGGTGATGACATTAATAAGAATCTGAATCACTTGGATTGATATGGCTTTGGGAGTTTGCAAATATTTCGTCTTTAAAGAAAAATAGTAACAGCCCGATCGCCTCGTTAAGATTTTTAATAGCCCCACATTGAGGGGTTGGGGAAGTTCGGGAAACAAAACCAGGGGGATCGCTTCGGTGATTCTCGGGTTCGGGTGAACTGCAAGACGATCGCAGGGGTTGGACAGCCGTGGAGGGGGAAACCTAGTCGCCGACTCGACCCTATTTTTAACCCTCTATAAAAAACCCGCACCCTTTTCTTGCGGAACGTAAGGCAGACAGGGTGCGGGTTTGGGCTATTTTATTGGGTGGAGTTTTTCCCTAGGGGGAGTGGCGATCGCCTTAAATCCGGGGTCTAATTCCATAGTTCCGATAGCGCCAATAATCCTTAAGAATGCGATCGTGGTCAAAACAGAGATTAGGCGGAATGCGCCAAGACTCAAAACAGTCTAAATTTTTGGCATCATCTGCCGCCTGGGGTTCCCCAGTCGCCGTGGCTAAAAAAACCACACTTAACGTATGCTGACGCGGGTCCCGATTCGGATCAGAATACACATGAAATTGTTCGATCAGTTCCACATCTAAACCGATTTCTTCTTTCGCTTCACGGATCGCCGCAGTTTCTACCGATTCCCCATAATCCACAAAACCACCGGGAAGGGCCCAACCCAAAGGGTCATTGCGACGTTCGATCAGAATAATGGGACGTCCAGGGCGATCGCCTAACTCAATAATGATGTCAACAGTCGGAGTGGGATTGCGATAGGTCATGATTAGATTTTAAAGTTCAAAGGGTGAGCGTTAGGGGCTGAGGTTCGTGATCCGTCAGTAGCGGGGATCAGGGCTGATTTGTCATCAAGTTTTGATAGGGCGATCGCCGCGATGGGTGACCCGTCCCATGATAGAGTTGAGAGTCGTTAGCCCAGTAAAAAACGATTGGGCAACAACGCTTAAGTTATTTTCCAATGGTAAATACACCATGCCCTTCCCCAGATCTAGCGGTATTCTACTCCACCCCACCTCGTTTCCCAGTCGGTTTGGTATCGGTGACCTTGGCGAAGCGGCTTATCGCTTCGTTGACTTCTTAGCAGAGAGTTACCAACTTTACTGGCAGATTTTGCCGCTAGGACCTACGGGATTTGGCAATTCTCCGTATTTGTCCTATTCCGCGATGGCAGGAAACCCGATGCTGATCAGTCCCGATCGCCTGCGGGATGACCACCTCCTCGCCGACTGGGACTTTAATCACCTGCCCGAATTTCCTGCCGATTGGGTTGATTTTGACCAGGCGATCGCCATCAAGATGCCCCTGTTACAACAAGCCTGCCAAACCTTCAAAGCCCAGGCTTCTGCCGAGCAACAACAGCAATTTCAAGAATTTTGCCATGAAAAAGCCTATTGGCTTGACGATTATGCCTTATTCATGGCGATTAAAAGCGCAATGGGTGGCAAAAGCTGGTATGAGTGGGAACCCGACATTGCCAAGCGGCAACCCGAAGCCCTGGACAAATGGGGGCGACAGTTAACCGCAGAAATCTTTTTCCAAAAATTCCTGCAATATCAATTCTTCCGGCAATGGTCCGACCTCAAACGCTACGCCAACGAACGAGGCATCCAAATTATCGGCGATATTCCCATCTATGTCGCTCACGATAGCGCGGATGTTTGGGCCAATCCAGACATTTTTTGTCTGGATGTCAAAACCGGCCAGCCCGCAGGAATGGCCGGAGTCCCGCCCGATTATTTCAGTGCTACGGGGCAATTGTGGGGGAACCCGGTCTACCTTTGGAAGCGCCTGGAAAAACAAAATTTTGATTGGTGGGTCAAGCGCTTTCAATCCATGCTGGATTATGTGGATATCATTCGCATCGACCATTTTCGCGGCCTAGAGTCCTTCTGGTCTGTGCGCCAAGGGGAAACCACCGCCATCAATGGAAAATGGGTTGCCGCAGCCGGTTCGGCCTTACTCAAGACCGTGAAAGAACGCTTAGGCAGTCTGCCGATTATTGCGGAAGATTTAGGGGTAATTACCCCAGAAGTGGAAGCCTTGCGAGACGAGTTTGAGTTTCCGGGGATGAAGATTTTACACTTTGCCTTTGGATCTGGAGCAGGAAATCCCTATTTGCCGATTAACTATTATTCGCGCAACTGCGTGGTTTATACCGGGACTCACGATAATGATACAACCGTGGGATGGTTTGAAAAACTGCCGGAACATGAACGCGGTGGTGTGTTCGCCTATTTAGGACCCATTTCTGAGGAGGGGATTCATTGGCAACTGATTCGCGTGGCATTGTCCTCCGTGGCAAATCAAGCCCTGATCCCGTTACAGGATTTGTTGGGACTCGGCAGCGATGCGCGAATGAATACGCCCGGATTGGCTGAAGGAAACTGGGGATGGCGTTATCGCGCAGAAGTGCTGACCTGGGACATCCGCGATCGCCTGAAAATGCTCACGGAAACCTATGGTCGCCGGTGTTACTAAGTCCCTAATTCCCAAGATTGAACCGAAAAGGTAGAGGCCATTGGCCCTAATCGCCTCTACCTTTTCGGTCAGTTGTCAAAATTTACCGACATTTTCTCCAAAACACCAGAAACCGGGTTGATTCCGACACCCTGTTGCTTACTTGCCAGCAATTGTCTGAATCAACCCGGTTTCTCCTCCCCATTGTAGCGACTGCCTAGGGTTCAGCCCGTACAATCACCTCTTCAGCGACCCCGGGTTTACCCATGAGTTTGGCTTGCTCATCATTAACTGCCATGAGTACCCCACCTGCATTACCCGCTAGGATAACCAATTGTTGTTTTGCTTCCCAAGTGCGTTCGGTGCCTTGTTGTAAAGTCCCTTCAAATGCAGTTTTACCGTCAGCGATAATTTGAACCCAGGAACTGTCTTGAACAATCAGCCCAACCCTTACCGGAGCGTCAGAATTGGATGGACTGGCCCCACGGTTTTGAGCTGCAGGGGTTGAGGCCGTGGGTTTTTCCGCCTTGGGAACTTCAGAACTCGCTAGAGCCTTAGCGGTTTCTGTGGGTTGTCCGGTAGATTCTTGGATCGCTGTAGTTTCGACAAATCCTGATAACCCTTTGACTGCCCCAATAATCAGAAAGACATAAATCAGGTAGAGATGAATCGGTCGCAGTTTAGGCATGGGTAAATAGTACCACTGAGCTATTTTCTGCTTGCGCCAGGTTGAAATAATGGGAAAGGTTTTCGCAAACTCAACGCCATTTAAACCCAAAGCTTCAGCAAACCGCAAGAGAAAGCCCTGAACATAAATGGGCTCAGGAAGCTTATAAAGTTGCCCTTCTTCAATCGATCGCAGCAGAGTCACTCGAATCATCGTTTTCGCCGCGACTTGTTCAAGGGTCATCGACTGAGACTCCCGCACTTGCCGTAAGTAAGCACCCATCTCGGCCAGCTTGACCGATGGATCCTGCTGTGGTTTCAGGATAGCTTTAGGTTTATGCTTCTTCATCGGGTCGGTTCCTGAGTATCTGCTGGCAATTTTACGGATTTTAGGGAGACTTGACTTTGTAAGAAACATATCTCAGAGGGTTTCAAGGGGCGGTAGTAGCCGTGGGGCAAGGGAGCTTCCCCCGGTGGGTTGAGATGAATCGAGCCGATTGCGATGCGGTGTAAGTGAATGACCGGGTATCCTAATAAGTCTGCTACCCGGCGAATTTGCCGATTTCTGCCTTCACAGAGAATCACTTCTAGTCGGGTTTGGGAGGGACGAGGGCGATCGAGGATCCGAACCGAAGCGGGTCGGGTTTTTTTGCCGTCTAGGACGACACCACAACGCCATGCTTCTAGGGTCGATTCCGGCGGTTCTCCAGCAAGGGTTACCTGGTAGGTTTTGGGAATGTTATGCCGGGGATGGGTGAGTTGGAAGGTGAGTTCTCCGTCATTGGTTAGGAGTAATGCGCCGGTAGAGTCAAAGTCCAGCCGTCCCACGGGATGGATGCCTTGCGCTTGCTGTAAGTCGGTCGGCAGGAGGTCGAGCACTGTGGTCCGACCTTGGGGGTCGGTACAGGTGGAAACCACGCCGGTGGGTTTGTTTAACAGCAAGTACAGGGGACGGGGCCGATCGCCGGGGTTGACGGGGACACCATCGACTTGGATGCGATCGCGTTCAGGGTCGGCTTTCTGCCCAAGGTGGGCAATTTCACCATTCAGTTGGACCCGTCCCTGTTCAATCATTTTTTCGGCTTGACGGCGTGAGGCAATGCCCCATTCGGATAGGATTTTTTGCAGTCTAGCATCCATGTTTTGGACTGCTGGGCGTTTTCGCTTTTTTTCTAACAGTTTTTTAGGGGTTGAGTCCACCTGACAAGTTGCCAGACTGAACTATGTACAAATATTACAGGATCAGGGAGAATACAAGCACTCTGAACGGAAAACTAGGGGTTATAAGCGCTCAAATGCCCCCTTGGTCTGGTTAGAGGCGGTCTTCAATGCCCCAAGATTTCACGGATGCTTACGGATTTCCCGAATTGTAGGGTGTTGCACCTGGGGAATTGCATTGAGAATATTTATGCGCGAAAAGAAAATTATAAAATTAGCTTCTGTGTCCAGCGATCGCTTGGAATTCTCCCAACCCGAAGAGGATTTACCCCTGACCCCTCCTCTGCGGCCCTCTCGGTCTCGCATCGGTTGGGTCCTCTCTCGTGCGGTGCAATTGTGGTTGCGATCGCAGGTGGAATCGGTCCAGGAACTAGCGGTGCAGATTAACGGAGGCGATCGCCAAATCCTCCAAGGCGTGATTCCCCAGGTTTCTCTATCGGCGTCCAGTGCCATCTACCAAGGTCTACACCTGAGTACCCTAGAACTCCAAGGAACAGGCATTCAGGTCAATCTCGGGGATATTCTGCGTGGAAAATCCTTGCGCCTTCAAAATCCGGTATCCGTGGTTGTGCGGTTACATCTGACCGAACCGGACCTTGATGCCTCCATGCGATCGCCCTTACTCGCGGATGCCTTCACTCCCTTATTCTTCCCCCTATTCGCCGGTGCCTTCTCCTGGGAAGCGGAACCCTCCCTCACCTGGGAGGGTGCTGCCATTCTATCCTCAGAGCAAACCCTCACCTTCCGGGGGAATTTCAAAACCCCTTCCCATGCCGCCCAACCCTTTCTCCTGCGAACCGAGTTACACCGGATCACCCCCTCAGAATTGCACTTTGTGAATCCTACGATTCAAATTCTTTCTGACTCAGCGGTGATGCCATTAGAAACCGTTATCTTACCCCTAGGGTCTGATGTGGCTATTTCAGAACTTTCCTTCACTGAACGCGGGTTAAGCTGTCAAGCTCAATTGACGGTTCTGCCTTAAAGGAAAAGGACCCACTTACTACCCTGAAACTCCGACCCATTGCGATAACAAGGGCAACAGCAGGGTAATAAAGTAATACACCAAAGGAGCGGTAAAAATATAACTATCCACTCGGTCTAGGATTCCCCCATGACCTGGAATCAGCTTACCGGAATCTTTTACCCCTGCATCGCGCTTCATCAGCGACTCGATTAAATCTCCCATCAAGCTGGCAATCCCAAGGAGTAACCCGAATGCGACCCCAGTCCCTGCCCAAAACGGCCAATTGAGATACTTTGCCCCCAGGGTTGCCAAAATCACACTGCCCAGGATTCCGAATACGGCCCCTTCCACGGTCTTTTTCGGACTGATATCAGAAAAATGAGTCCGTCCCAACCATTTGCCACCCACATAAGCAGCAGAATCCGCCATAGAAATACAAATAAAGGAAAGCAAGGTCACACTTAATCCGGTGGGCAAGTCTGAGACATGAGGCCAGGTTTGGGGCCAATAGCCACCCAAGGGGAGATTACTCGCCGCCTGCGACCCTAATGTGCGTAAGCGTAGCCAAAAACTGGGTAAATACCCGATATAAAATAGGCCAAGAATGGAGGCAGCTAAATCGGCGATCGTTGCCATTTTTGGCTTAAATAGGAGATAGAAACAAATACAGGTTCCGGCGATCGGCAAGAGGGCATCGGTCAACTGAGAATCCAGGGTGGAAAGGACGACTAACGACAGACTTAGAAATAAACTCGTTTTTGCTGCGGGGTAAATCCCTTTAGCCCGAACCAGTTCCAAATATTCCCAATGAGCAATATAGACCAGAATAGAGAAACCAACCGTAAAGTACCAACCTCCTAGGAAGGTTGTACCTAGCGCTAGGATTAAAGCAACAATGGTACTCAGAAGTCGAGGCAAAGGCATAGAGCAATTTTATAGTTAATCTAGTATTAGCAAAATAGGTTGATTGGATTATTCAAAAACTCTGTCCCAAGGGAGGAGTTTTCTGATAGTGGGCAGTCCACCGACCCAACTTGACCGCTGGTTCACGGGGGATGGGGCCATCAGTTTTTCATGCTGTCAGAGGT
This sequence comes from uncultured Oscillatoriaceae bacterium, assembly GCA_965650385.1. GTDB lineage: Bacteria > Cyanobacteriota > Cyanobacteriia > Cyanobacteriales > Laspinemataceae > Laspinema. Next base: position 5,646 of record CBFGOM010000126.1, on the reverse strand, counting down.
CTAATTGAAGAGACTCGGGTAAACGGAACTGAATTTCAATCTAGTTTTTCTCCACTCAGGATAAAGATTGGGTCAACTGCTACAAAACTTTGATGAGTTCCTCTTCCTTCTAAGCGGTTGAAGGAGGACTGTACGACCTCCACGTTACGGACTTGTAACTCTGCAAAGCTTTCCGAAATTGCATACAGATTTTCCAGACTTGCCGCAGTGGCAACGACTCGTCCTTCTGGGAGTAAGTAGGACCAGACTTTTTCCAAGATGGTTTTAATGGGACGTCCTCCTTCAATACAGACGCGATTTGGGGCATGGGGTAACTGGGAGAGACATTCCGGCGCACTACCTTCGATGACTTCTACATTTTGAACCCCAAAGCGATCGCAGTTGGCACGAATTAAAGCTGCAACTTCTTCATCTCTTTCTACCGCTAAAATTCGACCGTTGGGACAGAGTAATCCCGCTTCCACAGGAATAGTTCCGGTTCCCGCGCCAATATCCCATAAGACAGACTCAGATTGTAGACGGAGGTGGGAGAGTAAGAGCAATCTTGTTTCCCGTTTGCTCATCGGAATTCCCGGCAACCGCTCGAATAATTCATCGGCAATACCCGGGGTGATATAAGGCCAAACTGGAGGATTCATAATCCAAATTAATTTAATACTTATAGTAGTTTAAACAGGGTTTGCGGTTAAATTTAATAAAAATTAAAGATAATCAGATATTTACTTGGATATCCAATCAATTTAAATTCTTATTTTATTTTCAGAGAAGATTATCTTGAATAAAATTTCAATAAAACAATCTTTTTGAGAGGCTAAATTTTAAAATTAGAGGATTAAATCATAAATTCAATCGTAATCGGTTTAACCAATTCTTAGATTATTTTTATCAAAGTTATTCAGTTCTAACTACTTTGAGGGTAGCTAGAGTCGGATCGCTACATCCAGTGAGGATACCTCCCTCGATGAGCACTTGTTGCAAATAGGCAACTGCCTCTAAGGTAATCCTCTCTCCGGGCATCAAAATTGGGATTCCCGGGGGATATGGACATACTAACTCAGCACTGACCCTCGCGATCGCCTCGGTAATAGGGATTGCTTCAACCTCGGCGAAAAACGCATTCCTCGGGGATAGAGAAAGGGCGGGAGAGGGAGGCGTTGGGTGAAGGGAAACCGATCGTCGGTTGTGGTAATACTCCTGGGAAAGGGTCAAGAACCCTTGCAGGAGTTGGTCAATATCTGCCTCGGTATTCCCCAAGCTAATAATAAAGGTTAAATGATCCGGGGAGGGTAACTCGCAGGTGACTCCGAAACAGTCCTGAAGCATTTCATCCACTTCATATCCACTCAGTCCCCACTCCCAAACCCCGACTGTCAGACGGGTGCGATCGCCTGCCACAAATCCCGGAATTTTCGGTTCAGGGGGAGTTAACACCGCTAACCCGGGGATTTGAGCAATCTCCTCCCGGGCACGACTGCCTAGGGCCAGGGTTTGGGTCATCAGTTCTTGGCCCTGTAGTGCCATTTGTTGCCGCGCTGCATCTAAGGATGCTAGGAGTAAATAACTGGGACTGGTGGATTGCATCACTTGCAAACTTTGACTCAAGCGATTGACATCAATGCGATCGCCTTGGATATGTAGCATGGATGCCTGAGTCATGGCCCCGAGGACTTTGTGAATGGATTGCACGGATAGGTCCGCCCCCGCAACCAGGGCGGGAGTCGGTAACTCGGGATGGAAGGCAAAATGAGGACCATGCGCTTCATCCACCAACAAGGGAATCCCAAATTGATGAGTGACCCTGGCGATCGCCTGAATATCCCCGCATACCCCCTGATAGGTGGGATACACCATCATCACCGCTTTCGCATCAGGATGGGCCGCTAATGCCTCAGTAACGGATGCCGGAGTGATACTGAGGGCTAAACCCCATACGGGATCAAATTCAGGGGAGATAAAAACCGGCAATGCCCCAGATAAAATCAATCCAGAAATTACAGATTGATGGACATTTCTAGGCAGAATAATTTTATCTCCCGGGCGGACTGTTGCCAGGATTGCCGCAATAATTCCAGCGGTGGAACCATTGACTAAAAACCAGGTTTGTGAGGCACCAAAAGCATGGGCGGCGAGTTTTTGGGCCAACGCGATCGCCCCCGTTGGCGCAAATAAATTATCCAGATCTGGCAGTTCAGGTAAATCGGCTAAAAACACCGAACTTCCTAACAGATTGCTTAGAGATTGGGGAATTCCTCGTCCCCGTTTATGTCCTGGTGCATAGAACGGCGTATCCGTTTTTTTTGCACAACGGGCCAGGGTTTCTAATAAAGGGGCTTGATGGTGGTCTGGGAACATGGATTAAAATAAGGGACGCGATCGGCGAACAAGACGGTCAATTTGTTCGGTAAAATAAGTTTCTTGATAGTTGAGTTGCTGGGCTATTTCCAACCCATTTTGAAAGGCTTGAATCGCCTTATCATAGGCATTTTGTCGCTGATGAATTTGACCGATGCGGTCATAAGTATGCATGATTCCATATAAGTTATACGCGCGACGCTCAACAATTAATAAAGCTTCATAAACTTGTAAGGCGGCATCTAATTGTTCGAGGGTGGTATAGAGGTGGGCGAGGCGTTCTAAGGCATCGCTGGCAATGTAAAATTGTTGTTGAGTCCAGGCGAAAGTATAGGCTTGTTCATAGCTGGCGATCGCTGCTTGGAGTTGCCCCAGACGTTCATAATCCGTTGCGATCGCCAGCTTGAGTTCAGGGATTTTGCGAATATTTTCCGGGTTATTATAAAGAGTAACTAATCGTTCCCGAGTGGCGATCGCCCCTTGGGAATCATTCGCTTGGCTGTAGATAAATTCCAGTTGTTCGAGGTAGGACAATTCTTGGAGGCGATCGCGTCGTTGTACCGCAAAGGAGAGTAATCCTTGATAGGGAGTTGCGGCATTGACATAATCTAGTTTTTCCAGATATAAGCGACCCATAGTCGTGAGGATCGATTCTTCTGTGGTGGCATCATTGCGATCGCGGGCATCGGTGAGCAATTGCTGATAAACAGTTAGGGCTAAATCCCGCGATCGCACAGTTTCAAATCCTGTTGCTAATCCTTGTAATAGCGGCAATTCACAGACTTGAGGACTCAAACAATACTCCTGATAAATGACCTTGAGTCTAGCATCAATTGCTTGCAGTGCCGTAATTTCTTGTTGTTCCCAGGCAGTCGCCCCCACCCGAGTTAAAGCCCGCACTTCCGGCAAGGGTCCAAAATAACGCCATAAGCGCAATTCTCGATACCAAATCGTAAAAGCTTCCGGCTTATTTCCCTCCACTAACTTTGCTGAAGCTTCTGCATCTAAACCATTTAAAGCCAATTCTAACTCTCGAAGTTGTTCCGGGGTTAAAGATTGATTTCTCTTAGGAGGATTCGGCACTAAGGGGTCGGGAATTAGGACTTCCAATGGATTCGGAGGTAACAGGGGCGGTGCAGAATTTTCCGGTTGTCCCAGGACTTTTAGAGCATGAAACCCGAAAAAAGTCAAGCCTAAAATCCAGAACAATAGCCCAAAGTAAGCTGAGGTTCGGTGTAGTCGAATTGGGCCGAATGGGTAAGGATTTCCTCCACATTTTACTCCCATTATACTTTTCATCTAGTTTCTTTTTGAACTCATTCAACGGGTTAACCATTCAATTTAATCGATCTACATAAACGGGGTTCCGGACTCCTTTAAAATAGAGGAATCCTCCCAATTTTGCCGCCAATTTGTTAAATTGAAAATTGGACTGTTTAGATTTTCAAGGGTTGGAGGCGATCGTGAACTGGCGCAAATTTCAGATTTTCCCCTGGGTGATGGCATTGGTACTGGTGCTATCGAGTGTCTTAACCGCCTGTGCCTTGCCACGAGTCAACGCCCAAGAGCGAATATTTCTCGACTTGTCCCTAGAATTTTTGGATGAGTACGAACTGCCGAAAGGTCCATTTCAGGATACGCCCGTTGGTGGATTATCCGGCATTACTTACGATCGCCAACGCGATCGCTTCTACGTCATCTGCGATGATCGCGGATATTATGCCCCCGCCCGCTTCTATACCCTTAAACTAAATTTGGATTCTAACAGTTCCGATTCGCCCAAAATCGCCAACGTGGAAATTGAATCGGTTACCTTTCTCAAAGGGGAAGACGGCAACCCTTATGCGATCGGTGAAATTGATGCAGAAGGCATCGCCTTTGCTTCACCCAACAGCGTTTATATTGCCAGCGAAGGGATTGCGCGCAAAGGGTTGGCCCCCTTTATCCACGAAATTGACCTAGAAACCGGGCAGTTTGTCCGGGATATCGCCCTTCCCAAACGCTACACCCCGGATAGTCCTGAGAACCAAACCCAAGGTATCCAAGATAATTTAGGATTAGAGTCCCTTACCCTCAATCCCAGAGGATTTGGAGATGCCACCGTCGATCCCTATCGCTTATTTACCGCAACCGAAGCCCCACTTGTTCAAGATTTGGATGAACTCGATGCCGAACTCCCCCCCAAAAACCGGTTACTGCATTATCTAATCTCCGATGGACCCCCAATCTTAATTTCTGAAAATCTTTACACCCTGGATGAGAGTGTTCGTTGGAGTCTTTACAAAGGGTTACCGGAATTATTAGCGCTAGAACAGGGCGGGCATTTGCTTAGTTTAGAGCGCAATTTTGGGTTTCTGGGTTTTGGTGCAAAACTCTTTGAAATTCAAACCGGCAGCGCCACAGATACTTCCCGAATTGCCAGTTTGAAAGGGGAATTGAAGAAGGTTGAACCGATTAAGAAGCACTTGCTTTTAAACTTACAAGATTTAGGAATTGAGTTAGATAATCTGGAAGGGATGACTCTGGGACCCCGATTCTCGGACGGTAGTCAAAGTTTAATTCTGATTAGTGACGATAATTTCAATCCAGATCAAGTGAATCAATTATTATTATTTCGGTTAAAAATCTAGTGGGTTTCCCCAGAGTTTGAGGGAAGTATTTCAGATTGATTAGGGATACCTCAGAAATACAATGAATGGATGAATCTAATGCCTTTTCATACTAAATCCCCGTATCAAAAGTCGGTTTTTTGTGTATTATCCCCCGCCCACTGGCTTTGTCCCGATAGCCCCCGGCTACAGCCTGGGGGTTTTTATAAATCGGTGAATGCCGGATTCCAGATTTATACTAAATCAGGCAATTTTTCATCATTTAACTCAACCCAAATTAATGCCTTCAGACTACTGAAGGCATTAATAAATATAGCCGGTTTCGACCCGATGAGTGCGACGAACAGTCGCCCTAAATCGCCCTTCAACAGGGAAATTTAGACGCTAAGATTGGATATCACCCTCTTGAGAAATACTGTAATAAATTAATTTATATTAAGTTTCCACTTAAAGAAACTTAAAAGTTCCCAAATTTAAACTGACTGAATCTGTGAATGTTACTGGATAAGCTTACAAAATTTGGTTTAGAACCCTAAACCCGTTTTCTTGACTTCCTAGGTAAACTTAGTCTGCCATTTTAATCCATCCACGTTTTACCGCGTGTAAGAGGCGATTAATGAGTCTATAGTCCGGGTCATTCAGTTGAGAATAACTTAATAAGGCCAATTTTAGCTGTTGCCGATTG
>CBFGOM010000125.1:0-19146 GCA_965650385.1 uncultured Oscillatoriaceae bacterium | reverse complement strand
GCAGCAATTCCCGCAGGACTGCCCATTTTCACCTTGATCGCACAACCTTGGGTCGAGGGAAGTATCTCAGTCGTTTCCAGACTGTGTGAGTCTAAATTAAACCAATGTCGGACGCGGGTTCGGGCTGCCTCTGGACTACTAATACCAATGGTTAGGGAGGTAGGGACAATCCGATTGCGATCGAGTCCCCACAATTGCCATAATGGGAGTCCGACTTTTTTCCCTAACCAATCCTGTAATGCCGTATCTAAAGCAGCTTGGGCAGCAGAGGGAAAGTTACCCTCAGTTGTGAGAGTCTTTAAAAACACTTCAATTTCCTGGCGATCGAGGGGACTAAACGGCTCTAATTGCGGGGCAATAGTCTGTAATGCAGCAACAATTTCCGCCGTTGTTTGAGGCGTTCCCCCCGCAGAAAACGGCGAAGCTTCACCCCATCCCGTTATCCCTTCCGCTTCTACTTTAACTAAAACATTCGTACTTTGAGCCGTCGTTCCGCGACTAATCGTTAGGGCAAATCGTTTATGAACTGTAAAGGTTTCAATCTGAATTTTCATCAGTTTGTAGTCACTATTTCATATAAAATTGGGTATCGATAGATCTATAAAAACCCGCACTCTAAAGCCTGGGGCCTTTGTGGACAAAGCCCGCCTGCGCGGGCTAATAGATAAATACTACTTTTGACAACGCGATTGAGTATCAGTGGGTCTCAATTATTCCTAGTCATGACTTCAGTCGTTTTCAATTGTTCGCAGTAATACCCAAAGTTGTCAAAGACCTCCTTTACTCTTTAGGCTACCTACGCAGGCTTTGTCCGTATAGCCCCCGGCTTTAGAGTGCGGGTTTTTATAGACCTTTAAAACCCAGATTCCGTCTAACATCTCCTAACCTTGGACTGACTGAGGATAACGACTGAAGTCGGGACTACAAACTTGCTAATGGGTTCCGGCTAAAATTACCGTAATCCTAACCAGGTAAATAGGTCTTGATGGGTGACGGCTTCGAGTAAAAGCAAAGCCAGAAAAGCAATCATGGCAACTCGTCCATTCATGCGTTCCGCATATTCAGTCCATCCAAAAGCCGGTTCAGGTTCGGCGGGTAAATCTTGAACGGGGGGTTGAGTTGGGGTTGTTTTTGGCTGAGTCATTGGGGTTATTTTTTAGGAGCTCTCGAGGATTTAGATTCGAGTTCTTGAACAGATTCAATCAGCGATCGCACTTCTTTTGTGCCTTCCGAGGGTTCAAAGGTTACAGGCATTTTACCCCGTTTGATGGACTGAAATCCCACCGGGGCAAGGCTTAATAATCCTTTGATATCTCGGAAAAAATTACCAACGACCATTACAGCAAATTTGCGTTCATCGACCCATCCGCCTTTTTTGACTAAATCAATTAAGACTTTGCGATGACGAATGGGACGACTGGCTTGGTCATCGGTGCGTTCGAGAATTTCGTCCTTAATTTTACCAATTTTATCCAGGGGTTCAACGCCCATTGGACAAACGGAATTACAGTAAAAGCAGCGGGTGCAACTCCAGACTCCGGAGTTAGCTTGGTTATAGGTTTGTAAGCGGGATTCGGTTTGGTCATCGCGATCGTCTTCCACCATGCGATAGGCTTTGGCGAGGGCATGGGGACCGACAAAGTTCGGGTTGACTTCTACGGCATTACATTCAGAATAGCAGGCACCGCAGAGGATACAATTGCCGCTTTCCTCTAGGCGCGATCGCTCCTCGGGAGTTTGCAGAAATTCTCGTTCGGGGATTTTTCGGGCACTATTACTCACATAAGGATCAACCGCTTCGAGATTGTTCCAAAACCGCTGCATATCTACCACCAAATCTTTGACAACGGGCATATTTCCCATTGGCGCAATGGTAATCTCTGGAATGGCTCCCGGTGTAATCGGCCTCGGAGGTGCGCCCGGTAAGGCATTGAGTGCCGAGTTCTCGGTTTTTTGGCGATTTTGGGAGGCAGACTCAGTTTCGGTACTCTGTTGCCCAATTTCGTTCAATCGGGCCACTTCAGCGCCGATATTCTCTTTGCAAGCTAGGGCGGAACGGCCATTAATCCGCATTGAGCAACTGCCGCAAATGGTATTACGGCAATTTTTACGAAAGGCGAGGGTTCCGTCTTGCTCCCATTTAATCCGATTCAGACAATCGAGGATAGTATTCCCCGGTTCTACATCGAGTTGATAAGTCTGGATCCGAGGGCCAGTATTTTGGCTTTGTCGAACGATTTTAAATAAAACTTGCATGATGGCTACCCAATCCCGTCAGGGAACTGCTTCGATTATATATTGTACGCTGATTTGTGGGGATCCGGATCGGTGATTTTCTCTCGTGCTTAGGATTGGAGGTTCAAGGGTGGCGGGCGGGAATGTGGGGACCGGGAGGTTAGGGGTTTTTCATCACCCCAGGGACCGCCCTGCACCCGGTCTCCGACACAAGGAGGACTATTTTTGGGGGGGTTATGGGTTCTATTTGGGTGGATCTGGGCGACATTGAATGGGCAGTTGGATGGTAAAAGTTGTTCCGGTTCCGGGCAAACTTTCACAATCGAGGGTTCCCCCATGTCCTTCTACGACAATTTGGTAAGAAATGGATAATCCTAATCCGGTACCATATCCGACTTGTTTTGTGGTAAAAAATGGGTCAAAAACTTGTTGCTGTAATTCCGGTGTCATTCCAGGACCATTATCCGCGATGGAGATCGAGATGGTGTTGTTCGGGGATTGTGCGGTGTTAATCCAGATAGTGGGGGAAGGACGTGCAGGGTCGATCGCTGCCGGGTGATGGGTATGGGGGAGGGACTGGGGAGGGCGATCGCTCGACTGTAGGGCATCGATCGCATTGGTGAGCAGATTCATAAAGACTTGATTCAGTTGCGCGGCATAGCACCGGACTAGGGGGAGTTGAGTATAGTTTTTAATGACGGTAATTCCAGGGCGATCGCCACTCCCTTCCAGGCGATGCCCTAACATCATTAATGTACTCTCTAATCCTTCATGGAGGTCCACTGATTTCAGTTCTGCTTCATCCAGTCTGGAAAAATTGCGCAACGATTCTACAATGGTGCGGATCCGTTCGGCTCCCCCTTGCATGGAAATGACCAATTTTGGCAAATCTTCTACCAAAAAATCTAGCTCAATTTCTTCTTCCAATTCTTTGATGGTATCGGGAACTGAGCCTAATGTCTGACGATACGCCTGGATCAACCCTAATAATTGTTTGGCATAAGTTTTAACATAAAGGAGATTCCCCGAAATGAAATTAACCGGATTATTGATTTCGTGGCAAAGTCCGGCTACCAATTGACCGAGGCTGACCATTTTCTCATTTTGAATCAGGTGAGCTTGAACCTGTTTCAGGTCCATTAAGGTCTGTTCCAATGCCCGATTTTTATCTAACAGTTCCATTTGGAGCGATCGCAACTTCAATTGATGCTCTACGCGCACTAAAACTTCAGCTTCTTGGAAGGGTTTAGTAATATAATCATTCCCCCCGACTTCAAACGCTTTAATTTTATCAAAAACATCATCTAGCGCACTAATAAAAATAATGGGAATTTCCCGAGTTTTTGGATTGGCCTTGAGCTTGGCGCAAACTTCATACCCATTCATCTCAGGCATATTAATATCCAGCAAAATTAGGTGAGGTAAACTCAGTTCTACAGCATTGAGTGCTAGATCAGGGGTGAGGGCTTTACGAACCCGATACCCTTGGCGGGTGAGAATAATGGACAACAGTCTTAGATTAGCTGGGGTATCGTCAACCAGAAGAATATCTGAAGGTTCGGGGCTGGTGTTATTTAGAGTCATCAGATGATAAAGGTTCAGTCAATAAAGAAAATTTCAAAAGCTTGATGGGGGTTAGTTTATCAAACTTTACAGAGTTTGTCTATGAATGGATGCCCAATTCTTCCCCCTGACTTAAGTAATAAGATGACCCGATTTTTGCCTGGATGTCCATCGGGCAAATGGGAAAAATAACTGGCGATCGCCCTGTTTTTTTTAGGTCCAATGAATAGTCTAGTCTAGCTTTTTTTGAGAAGCTCCACATTCATAGTTGCTACATTGAAACACTTCCCCCTCGGGTTGATTCAGATAAGTACAATAGCAATTTCTCCCCGCTTGTTTAGCGTGATAGAGGGCTTTATCTGTGCTTAAAATTAGGGCATCAATCGACTCTTTTATCGTGGGAATCACGGTACAAATTCCGAGACTAATGGTCACTATATCGCAGACATCTGAGGCACAATGCTTGATATCGAGCTGCTGGATTTGCCGCTGAATTTTGCGGGCAACGGACAAAGCCCCAGTGGAATTGGTATGGGGGAGAATGGCAGCAAATTCTTCGCCGCCATAGCGGGCGACTAAATCTGCCGGACGTTTAACAGCCTGACAAATGGCTTGGGCAACCTGTTTTAAACACTCATCTCCAGCCGGATGACCATAGGTATCGTTATAGGCTTTAAAATAGTCAATATCGCATAAGATTAAGGACAAAGGATGATATTGACGCCCTAAGCGGACCCATTCTTGTTTGATATATTCATCAAATTTCCGCCGGTTTGAAACTTGGGTTAATCCATCAATACAAGCGAGTTGTTGTAATTTTTCATTGGCTTTTTGCAAGTCACTTTCCGCTTTTTTCCGATGGTCAATTTCCTCTAACAGTAGATTGTTTTTTTCTTCTAAAATTCTATTTTTTTCGTGGAGTTCCGCTTGCAATCGTTGAATTTTAAGTTGATTTTCAATGCGAGCAATCACTTCTTCTAGCTGAAAGGGCTTGGTAATGTAATCAATTCCCCCCACTTGAAAAGCTTTGACTTTATCTAAAACATCATCTAAAACGCTGATAAAAATAATCGGAATATTGCGAGTTTTTTCGGATTGTTTTAAAGCGGTACAGACTTCATACCCATTCATGTAGGGCATATTAATATCCAGGAGAATTAAATCGGGAATTAAGGCATGGGCGGCAGTAATTGCCATTTCTCCATTTAAGGCTTTACGAAGATAATAGCCATGCTTAGTCAAAATAGAGGATAAGACCCGCAAATTATCCGGGGTATCATCCACGAGTAAAATGTTTCCTTTACCTGGGGTATCTAATCCTTCAATCATAATCTGTACATCCTTTTTATGATTTAAACTCCCCAGAGAGGAGCGGGTTGAGCGCGGATGTAGATTGTTTGAGTTCCGTGGAATTGAAGGGGACTGGGATAGATTAAGCCGGTGATAGCATACCCCTGAATGTTGTTGTTGTTTATCATGCTGGCTATCTCCCCATTTTTCAACTCTTGATGGGTTTAGGTAATAGACTTAAAAAGTCATCATTTTTAACGGTTTAAAAGGATAGAATTTAAAGCGTCAATCAACTAATGAATAAGAATCCTTCCTGATGGAACCTCAGCAATCACCCTTGCTTGTTCAGGATGTTAGGGCCGGGAGGGTAAAATAAAATGTGGTCCCTTCTCCTTTGATGGAACTGAACCAGAGTTTTCCCCCGTGACGTTCGATGATTTTTTTGCAGAGGGTTAACCCAATGCCGGTCCCGGGATATTCATTATAGGAATGCAGACGATAAAAGGCGTCAAAGATGCGATCGCCTTGGTCCGGTTCAATGCCAATCCCATTATCCTGAATTTCAAATTGCCATTCTTCTCCCTGATTCAGATTACAAGAAATTTCAATTTTTGGGGAAACCTGGGGGAGTCTAAATTTGATGGCGTTAGCTATCAGGTTTTGAAAAAGCTGCATCAACTGAATTTCATTTCCGTTGACGGTGGGGAGGTGGGAATGGGTAATAATTGCCCCACTTTTAGCAATTTCTCCACTTAAATTAGCCAGGGCTTCTTCGAGGACAAAGTTACAATCAATCGAGGTAAATTGGGGGGTAGGAACGCCGAGTTTGGAATAGGTGAGCAAATCCTGAATCAGGTGGGTCATTCTCCCGGATGCTTCGATAATATTGGTGAGATAGCGATCGCCATCGGGACCGAGTTGGTTCTCATATTTCCAGGTGAGCAAATCGGCATTGCCAATAATCACTTGCAGGGGAGATTGTAAATCATGGGAGGCCACCTGAGCAAATTGCTCCAATTCCAGATTAGATTGCACCAGTTGAGCATTCAAGGCTTGCAATTCCGCATTTTGAACTTTGAGTTGGTATTGAAGATTTTGAAGGGTCAGATGATGTTTAACTCGGGCGAGGACCTCTTCAATTTGAAAGGGTTTGGTAATATAATCAGACCCCCCACTTTTAAAGGCTTTAACTTTATCCCACTCATCCTCCAGGGCACTGATAAAAATCACGGGAATATCCTGAGTTTTGGGGTCGGCTTTCAGCCGTTGACAGACCTCATACCCATCCATTTCTGGCATCATAATATCCAGCAAAATGACATCGGGTAAAACATTTTGACAAGCGGTCAGCGCAATGTGCCCATTCAGGGCTTTGCGGACTTTATAGCCGCGATCGCTGAGAATTTTAGCCAGAACTCGGAGATTGATTGGGGTATCGTCCACAATCAAAATATCTTTATGGGTCCGATCAAGGGGGTCAGAATTCATGAGTTCTCCTGTTGCGTCAGTGCCATTATGGTCTCAAATTGAAAGTTATTTGCCAGTGCCATGAGTGCCTTGGCGAAAGGCTCATTCCCCGGGGGAATTTCCTCAATTAACTCCAAAATCATATCATCACTACATTGGCAGGCTGCATCATAAACGCGGACCACCCAATCGCGGGGCATGAGTTGGAAAGATTGAACCTCCAGGATAAAGGCTGAATCCTCTATTAAACCTTGAATCCTGTTGTCGGAGTCTGACTCTATTGGCTCATCATAAATATATCGTACCCCTATATGCTCACCCACCTTGGAGAGCAAAAGTTCTTCCCGAAAAGGCTTGTGAATAAAATCATTACATCCCGCAGCAAGTACCAGTTGGCGGTCTTCTTCAAAGGCATTCGCCGTTAAAGCAATCACCACCGTGTTTTGACCCTTTGGAGTGGCTTTAATCAGTCGAGTGGCTTGAAATCCATCCATATCCGGCATCCTCATATCCATCCAAATTAAATGGGGATCCCAGCTTTCCCAAATTTCCAGGGCTTCGCGACCCGTGGCGGCACCCCGGACGGAAAACCCTAATCCAGAGAACAGGGTAATCAGCAGCAGACGGCTTTCAAAGACATCATCAACGGCCAAGATTCGGTATTCCGGTTGATTGGGTGCTAAGGCGATCGCCCGGGGTTTAGTCTGTCGCTGAGGACTCTCTACGGGTTCCCCAGGACCCGGGGTTAGGTCAAAGGAAAACACAGTACCTTGATGGGGGGTACTGCGAACCTGAATTTGTCCCCCCATCAGTTGGACAAATTTCTGACTAATGGGTAATCCCAATCCGGTGCCTTGTCCAGATTTAATCCCCGTTTCAGTTTGCCCAAAGGGTTCAAATAGCCGGTGCATTTCGTGGGCGGCAATGCCTGGACCCGTGTCTTCGATTTCAAAGTAAAGTTTTTGGAGGCGATCGCCTAGAACGGGTTCCTCCGGTTCTGTCCCGTCGTCAGTAGTGAGTCGGACCCGCAGACAAATCCCTCCAATTTGGGTAAATTTAATAGCATTGCCGAGAATATTAAGTAACACTTGCCGCAGTTTTCCTTCATCGGTACTGATAAACTGGGGTACCTCGGGATCAATCTCAAAAGTAAGCTGTAACCCTTTAGATTTAGCCTTGAGTCGCAACATGGTTTCTAGGTTGTCTAGCAAATCTAAGAGGTCGAAATTGGTTTCATGAAAAGCGGTGCGGCCTGCTTCAATTTTGGACATTTCCAAAATGTCATTAATTAAATCCAACAAATGTTCTCCAGCGCGATTAATAATCCGTAATTGTTCCGCCTGTTGGTTATTCAAGGAGCGATCGCGAGTCATCACCTGGGAAAACCCGAGAATCGCATTTAGGGGAGTGCGCAATTCATGACTCATATTAGCTAAAAATTCGCTTTTAGCCCGGTTAGCGGTATCAGCAGCGATCGCGGCTTTTTGCAGGGCCTGAGCTTGCTGTTGCATCCGTTCCAACAGTTGCGCTTGCTGCAAAGCTACCCCTAATTGGGTAGCAATTTGGATGGCAATATTCACATCCGCTTGTTTCCAATGGCGCGGACCACTATTTTGATAAATGGCTAAGAGTCCCCAGAGTTGATTATGGGCAAAAATCGGGACGATGAGATACCCTTGGACTTGCAATTGATAGAGATGGGGGAGTTCGGCTGGGTTTAAATAGGCTTGTTGCACATCTGGGATCACCAGCCCGGGCAAATCCGAAGGATGGGGATAGAGGGGGTCCGCTGGGCGATCGCGCTGATCCAGGGATTCGAGGGTCAATTTCCAGGCACTCAGGGCCGCTTGAACATCCTTCAACCCTTGATCTCGCAGTTGTTTCCTCCGGGGTTTTCCCTCCGGTGTAGCCATCAGGGGAAGCCATTCGGGGCCGACGGACTCCCAGATAGAGTTGAGATCCGGTTCCGGAGGGCATCGATAGACGACGACGCGATCGCTTTCTAAAAGTTGTCGTAAATCCTCCGTCGTGGCGGCGAAAATCTGGTCTAGTTCCAAGGTTTGGCGCATCCGTTGGAACAGGGTAAAAATGGCCCGATCGCGTTCTGAGCGTTCTACTAGGTCATTTTCGGCCAGTTTGCGATCGCTGATATCGGAAATCGTGCCGATGTATCCTTTCAGCGTCCCATCGGTGTTGAGTTCTGCGATCGCCTGACCGATGACCCAGGTAATTTTGCCATCGGGACGCAAAAACCGATATTCGGACTTAAAGGGGACTTGATTTTCTGAGGCCGTATGACACTCTTGAATCACCCGTTCGCGGTCTTCTGGATGTAAGGTTTTCATCCATTCGGGTCCGAGGGATTCCCCAGGAGACAGGCCGGTAATTTCACTCCAGCGTTGATTGACATACAAACAATTGCCTGCGGCATCGGTATGGAAAATCCCCACGGGAGAAGCTTCGGCGAGGGTTTGATAGCGGCGTTGACTGGTTTGGAATGCCTCTTGTGCGATCTTACGTTCTGTGATATCGATCCAATACCCGACGCACTCCCTAGCATTGCCGGTTTCATCGCGGACTAATCTCATGCGATCGTCAAACCAACGATAGGTCCCGTCCGCATGGAGAAACCGATATTCCCCGCTGAGATTGCCTTGAGAGAGCAGGTTGGGGAATTTTCCCAAGAGGCGATCGCGGTCTTCGGGATGAATCCGATTGTACCAAAAGTAGGGATCTTCTAAAAATTCCCGCGCTTCGTATCCGAGGATCATCTGGATGTTTTCACTCATAAAGGTAGCGCGATAAGGACCCGAAGTTTCCGCACTATAGATAATAGCTGGACTAGAACTGAGCAAGTATTGCAGGCGTTCGGTGGTCTGTTGTAACTGGACTTGAGCCGAAACGCGATCGCTGATATCTCGTCCTTCAGGGATGATCAAGATCACTTTCCCCTGTTCGTCTAGGACGGGTTTGAGGGAAAAGTCCAAGGTGAGAGTCATCCCTTGAATCCCGGTGGCTTCCACTTGATAGCGGATAAATTCCCCCTCAGAGGCTTGGGAGATCGCGGAGATCAGTTGCTGTTGCAGGGCTGCTGAACGATTCCACCACGGGAGTTCCCAGAAGGGTTGACCGACGACTTGAGCCTGTTCTAAGCTGATAAAATCTAGGGCGGTTTGATTCAGTTCCAAGACGGTGCCATCGGGGTTGAGCAGACCGATAAATTGGAACATGGAGTTGAAAATAGCCCGGAATTGTTGCTCACTTTGTTGCAAGGCTTGCTCCGATTGCAGGCGCTGAATTTCCGCCGCTGCGCGATCGGCAAAGAGTTTTAAAATCGATTCGGTATGAGCCGTGGCGAACATGGGTTTGACATCCAGAATCGCCAGATGGCCGATAATTTGGCCGGTGGCGGTTTGGATCGGCAGACCTAGATAACTTTCGGCATTGAGGGCGACGAGATCTAGATCCTGGGGAAATAGACTCTGTACAGCCTGGGGATAATAGGAGGTTTTGCCGGTTTTAATAACAATTTCACAAGGGGTTCCAGGGAGGTCATACTCCAGGGTTTCACTCCAGTCCGTTCCGGTCCAAAAGGCCAAGGAACGTACCTGCTGTTGGGTGGAGTCGGTACATTCCACCAACATGGCATACTTGACTTGTAGCACATTGGCGATGGACCGAACACAGGCGCGGAAATATTCGGTGCCCGCAACGGCAGCAGTGCCTTCGACCATTGCGCGCAAGGCTTCTTCCTGCTGGCGGCGTTCGGTGATATCTAGGGTGGTTCCCGTGGCCCCGCGAATCCGCCCTTCCGAGTCTCGTAAGGCGATCGCATTCACGAGGACGTAAATCT
This sequence comes from uncultured Oscillatoriaceae bacterium, assembly GCA_965650385.1. Taxonomy (GTDB): domain Bacteria; phylum Cyanobacteriota; class Cyanobacteriia; order Cyanobacteriales; family Laspinemataceae; genus Laspinema. The sequence continues at coordinate 8,738 of CBFGOM010000125.1, read as the reverse complement.
GTTTGCCGTCTTGACGCTGATAGCGGGTTTCATGTTGAAGCAAGGGTTCTCCCTCTTCGAGCAGCCGTTGCAGGAGCTTTCTTTCCTGCTGGCGGTATGCCGGGGCGACAAATTGCGTGAATTTGCAGCCGAGGGTTTCTGTCGGACTATAGCCGTAAATTTTTTGGACGGCGGGGTTAACATAAGTATAACATCCCCGGATATCTACGGACCAAATGACATCTTGTGAGGCATCGACTAAGGCGCGATATTTCTGTTCTTTGTGCCGCAGGGCTTCTTGGGTGATTCGGCGCTCACTAATTTCTCGCTGTAACTGGATATTTTGTTGTTCAAAGGCCCGTCTGGCTTGTTTTTCTTCTTCGAGGAGTTGCGCTTGGGCGATCGCGATTCCCAGTTGTGCGGCGATCGCCTCAATCAGTTCTATCTCCGGTCCAGTCCACTGGCGAAAGCGATCGCACTGATGCAAGCTAATAATCCCATTGGCTTGACCTTGATAAAATATCCCCACGGATAGCATGGACTTGAGGGTGACTTGTCGATGCAAGGAATTCGGACTCTCCAGCCGGGGATCGGTATTCACATCATCGTAGGCGATTGCCCGTTCCTCTCCCAGTAACCGTTCTAACCCGGGATTGTCTGCTAGGTAAATAGTGCGAGGTTTGAGGGAGGAATGACCGGGACTTAAATATTCTCCGATGACGGGAATCATCGGCACAGGTTCGTTTACATAGGTATGAATTAAGCACCGACAGACTTGAAACGCCCGTCCGATTACATGGGCCGCTGTCTCAAAGACTTGCTGGGTTTCAATTTCGCTCCGAATGCGATCGGTAACTTCCCGCAGCAGATTACTCCGCTGTAATTGTTGTTCGATCGCCAAGCGGTTTTGTTCGCGATCGGTGATATCTTTACTAAAGGTTAAAATGCCGGGATTCCCATCTAAATCAACGAATTCGGCACAGATGAGAAGGGTTTTGATTTCTCCGGTTTTTGTGCGAACTTGGGTTTCTACATTGCTGAGGCTGCGTTGCTGGGAAAATTGCACCTGAAGGGCATGAGCTGCTTCGGGATTCACGATAAAATTGAGTTCTTGAGCGGTTTTCCCCAGGATTTCTTCATGAGAATAGCCCCGCTGCTGACAAAACCCCTCGTTGACTTCTAAATATCGGCCTTCGGGCCAAGACAGGATCGCGATCGCATCAGGAGAAGCCCGAAATGCTAAGGCAAATTTTTGTTCCATCAACCGCCGCTGGCGATCGGCCTGTTGTCGTTTGGCCCCTTCCAGGGTAACCGCAGCCAGGTCCGCCAGGGAACGAATGAAGTTTTGCTCTTCCGGGGTCCAGAGGCGATCGCTAGTGAACCTAGCACTTTCTAAAAATCCAATGGTTTGACCATCCTGGCGGATCGGGGCGAGTACCAGGGAACTCTTGCACTGAGGTAGCTCAGAAAAGTCTCTGGGATTGTCCGGGTTACAAGAACCGATAAAAGTGACAAAATCGCTGGAAGAGGCGGCTTGGGAGGCCAAATAATCCCCTAAGCTATCCGGATTGACTGCCTCTATCCCTTCTAAATTTTTTTCAAAGCTGGCTAACCGCTTGAGTCTTGTTCCCTGGTCGTCATACAACCATACCCCGGCGCGATCAAGGTCTAAATAATGGACCGCAGCAGCGATCAGTTTGTGAAAGGCGGCGGTCTTATCCCCTTGGTAGAGGTCTGGACTTTTGGCAAGGTCGCTTAAGAGGGTGTTTTGGATACGAAGTTCTTCGGCCCGGTCTAGGAGAGCATTTTCGGCAATCAGCCGATTTTTAATTTCTTGTTGGAGGTGATAATTTTTTGATTCCAGTTCTTTTTGCAGCGATCGCAAATTCAGTTGATTCTCAATGCGGGCAATGACTTCTTCCACCTCAAACGGTTTGGTAATATAATCCACCGCCCCCAGGGAAAAGGCTTTCACTTTATCCAAGGCATCGCTTAAAGCTGTTAGAAAAATAATCGGAATATCCCGAGTCCTCGGGTCAGCTTTCAGGATTTGGCAAACTTCATACCCATCCAGTTCGGGCATTAAAATATCCAGCAAAATGAGATCCGGGGGGTGGACAACCGCAGCGGCGATCGCGGATTTCCCCTCCAGGGCTGGACGGACCACATACCCCTGCTGGGACAAGACTTGGTTTAACAGGCGCAGATTTTCCGGGGTATCATCTACAACTAATATATTATCGGCACTTTGAGATCTGTTCATTTTTATAAGTGATGCTGACGAATGAAAAACAAAATACTTTGATCATCAAATTCATCGACCCACTGGTAAAGGGCCTGGGCGATGGCCGCATTTTCCTCGGGGGAATGGAGAGCAATTTGGGCGATCGTCTTATTCATTGCCGCTACGTCTATGCAGACTGCCGCCCGTTCCAGTTCTTCGAGAAGCTCTCCAGGAAGGTCCGACAGCAATGCTCGATTTAGCAAAATCGGCGACCTGAAGCGAGAGGGTTTTGCATGGGATTTTTCTTCATAAATAAAGCACGCACCGATATAGTTCTCTATCATCTCAAAGATAGTCGATTCATCCAAGGGTTTGGGAATCCAATCATCCCATCCTGCCGCCCGGATGCGGGCTGTTTCTGAGGCGAGGATACTCGCGGTTGCCGCAATAATCACTGTCAGCGGATTAAGGCGATCGCCTTAATCCGTTGGGTGGATTGATAACCATTTCATCAATCTTAAATCAGGGTGCCCCGTTGACTAGAGGGCGATCGCCTCGGATCCGTTTTTCGCGTCTTGCCGTTCAAAGCTAAAGGGAGACAGGAGGGCGATTAACAGTTGCCGATTATCTAATTGATCATCCACAATCGCAATCCGATACCGGGGTTGATTCGGGGCCAAGGCCAACGGGCGCAGTCCAGTCGCTGGGGGTACTTCGGGGATTTCTGAGACTTCCTTCACCGGCAGGTACACCGTAAAACAACTCCATCTTCACCGGCAGGTACACCGTAAAACAACTCCATTGAGCAATTTTTGACTCCAAGGTGATCTCGCCTCCCATCAGTTGGGTGAACTTGCGTGCGATCGGTAATCCCAATCCTGTTCCTTCGACAGATTGGGATCCGCTGTGAGGTTGCACGAAGGCGTCAAAGAGAGTCTCAATATCTTCCGGGGCGATTCCCGGTCTCGTATCTCTCACTTTAAGGGATAAAATCAGTTCGGGGATCTAAGAAGCGGTCATCACTCCGCAGGCGATCGCCCCCAAAAGGGCAAACAGACAAAGAACAAGCATCAGGTGAGCGTTCTGCTCAATATCCTGCATAAAATCCGCAAATATAGCAATTGGCTCTTGGCTCACCAATTTTGCATCGGGGTCCTCTCCAGCCAGAGCCTGACGACGCTCCAGAATAAACCGCTTCATTTCCTTGTCAGTACAAAAGGGGCAATAGAGGAATTAAATTCTTCAACAGAGGATTACCCCCTTCATCTGTGAATGTCAATGATCACGATCTCTGAAATTACCGGATCAACGTCATGGGTTTTGTATGCTGGCGATCGCATCCCCTCCCAGAAACTCACTTCATACTTGAAACCGTAGAGTTTTTCTAAATAACTATGACTTACGGGGAAACACTGCACAGAACCACTAAAAAAACGCCCCTTTCAACGGATGAAATTCTCGAAAAAATTTTTAAATTTCGGCAGATTACACGGTTGGATCAACAACTGCTGATGTCCGGTTTGTTATCAAAAGAGGCGATCGGCGAGACCGATTGGTATAAAATAAACCAGGTATTCGACCTCATCCATCAGGGCTTAATTCGAGTGGTCGATTAAGCGTTCTAAGCTGGCTAGGTTCCATTTTAACATCCTCTAAAAGACTCTAAAAGACTCTAAATTCAGTCAACTGATCCCCTATTTTCCCGATGGTTGAGGATAAAGACACTTGCTCAGGATTTTGCCAGACATCAATCATCTCAATGGAATGGTTAAGCACCTAACCAGACTCTACTAACCCCTGCTTCTCGGGCTAATTCCCTATAGCCTCACCCCTATCTCCGCAATTGTCGGGAAATCCTGACTTATTTAACTCAACCCCTAATCCCCTTACAGTCGCAGGGGGTTGACAGATTTCAAGGGCTTCATCCGGTGAATGGCTTGTTACCCTAAGATTTCAGGGTTAGAGTCTTTAAAATCGGCAATTTGTCAGTGATTGGGATCACTAAAGTTTTGCGATAATGATCGCTGTTTTTAGGTTTCTGCATCACACAACATCCCCGCAAAATCACGGATATTGACCCTAAGTTAAGGGAAATCATTCGTATTTTTACGCAGAGTTAGGGATGAGCTTCCAGCAACACACTTTCGCCGATTCTAAAGATAAAGACCAATCAATAGAGGAAATTTGTATGAACGTGGTCATTCAGCCCCAAGGGAATTTAGATTTAAAAGCATCGGCGATGCTTCAACAAAATATGGCTCGTTTAGCCTGGGAAAAATACAATCGCTGGTTCATTGATTTAGGAGAAGTCTCGACGGTGAGTCATTCGGGATTAATGGCTTTAATTTCTGCCAATCAACTCGCTCAAAAAACTGGCCGACGTTTAAGCTTGTGTAACTTAAAAGGATCGGTGATGTATCTGCTAGAAATTACCGAACTGGATGGGTTACTGGATATTGTATCCGATGACGAGGAACCTGTAGGGATTGTGGATAAAATTGTATTTTAAAACCTTGGCGATCGCCCGACGAGTTATACGGTGTTTCAGGTTAAGATTGCGATCGCCAGCTTTTCGGGTCATTCCCCCTGCTTCTTTTCTCTCGCCATCCGATGGAGTTAGGCGCTTACACTTCGAGGGTTTCTTTTTCCCGTTCAGGGAGATGATAGTCCCCTCGACCCTCCATTTCAATTAACATTTTGGCCTGTTCTCCCGTAATTAATCTCGCTCCCCGTTTCCGGGTAAAATAGTTCCATCCCCACTGAATCATCACGATTAATTTATTGTCAAATTCAATCAAGAAGTAAATATGCACGAACACCCAAAATAGCCATGCAATAAACCCGGAAAATTGAATAAATCCTAAATCCACAACCGCTGCATGACGTCCGATGACCGCTAAACTGCCAAAATCAACATAATGAAAGGGCGGGTATTCCTTTTGTTTAAAGCGGTGTTGGATCACCTTCGCTACATATTCCCCTTGCTGCATCGCCACCGGCGCAACCCCGGGTAAAGGTTTGCCATCTTGATGAGCAAAATGCGCTAAATCCCCGATCGCGAAAATATTCGGATATCCCGGTAAACTTAAATCCGCCTCTACAATCACCCGTCCCGTGCGATCGCGTTCCACTCCCGTCCGTTGGGCCAAAATTTCACCCAATCCCGACGCCTTCACCCCTGCTGCCCATAATAAAGTGCGAGTCGGAATAATTTCCTCCCCCTCCCCTCGCCGAACTGTTACGGCATCCTCGGTGACATGGGTTACCAAACTATTGGTTTGCACGTTCACCCCTAATTCATGTAAAGATTGTTCCGCTTTCAGAGAGAGTTCCGGAGGATAGGGCGGCAGAATTCTATCCATCCCTTCTAACAGTAAAATTTTCGCTTCAGTGGTGTCAATATTGCGAAAATCTTCTTTTAAGGTATTATGCGCTAGTTCCGCGATCGCCCCTGCTAATTCCACTCCAGTCGGTCCCCCTCCGGCGATCGCAAAGGTTAACCAAGCTTGACGTTTTTGCGGGTCTGTTTCCTTTTCTGCCGCTTCAAATGCCATAAAAATTCGCCGCCGCATTTCTAAGGCATCTTCCACCGTTTTTAATCCGGGCGCTTTGTCTTCCCAGTGGTCATTTCCAAAATAATGATGACTCACTCCTGTGGCAACAATTAACGTATCATAGTGAATTTCTTCCCCCAACAACTTCAAGGTTTGTTGTTCTGGGTCAAGATCCACCGCTTCTTCCAGCAATACCTTAGTATTTTTATTTTTACTAAGCACCCCGCGTAAGGGAGAAGCAATATCTGCCGGGGAAAGGGTTCCCGTTGCTACCTGATAAAGCAGGGGTTGAAATAAATGAAAATTCCGTTTATCAATCAGCGTAACTTGCACCGGAGCACGCCCCAGGGACTGGGCGGCATACAGTCCCCCAAATCCACCGCCCACAATCACAACCTGATGAATCGGTGTCGTCGATTTTACATCTACCATGAGTTATATATTTCTATGTTTAGAGGAAATTCCCCCCCACATTCCACCCCCAAATTCTGTAAAAACAAGGGTGAGATTGAGGACTGCTTCCACTTTAAAAGAAATTCTGAACCAAGGTAGTAGTGCCAGTTACAAACTTTGAGCCTTATGGGTCCAGGAGTCCATTAATTTGACCTTTAAAGCCATAGACCTGACGACTCCCGACAAAGGGAACTAATTCGACTTCTCGCTCATCTCCGGGTTCAAACCGCACCGCAGTTCCAGCGGGAATATTTAGGTGCATTCCTCGGGCGAGATTCCGCTCAAAACTCAAGGCATCATTGACTTCAAAAAAATGATAATGTGAGCCGACCTGAATCGGGCGATCGCCGGAATTAGCCACCCGCAATCGGACAGTTTTTCGTCCGGCATTTAGCTCAATTTCTCCAGTTTTAACAATAATTTCGCCAGGAATCATCATCACCTCTTACCTCTTTTTATTTAAACTTAAATCGGTGCAACTTACCGAATTGGATTGTGAACCGTCACCAATTTTGTCCCATCAGGAAAGGTTGCTTCTACCTGTACTTCCGCTACCATTTCCGGGACACCTTCCATCACGTCCTCCCGGGTGAGCAACGTTGCACCATAGCTCATCAAATCAGCGACCGTTCTTCCATCTCTCGCCCCTTCTAAAATAGCAGCAGAAATATAAGCAACGGCTTCCGGATAATTTAAAAGTAAGCCCCGATTTTTACGGCGTTCGGCAACTAACGCTGCAGTAAAAATCAATAATTTGTCTTTTTCTTGGGGAGAAAGTTGCATAGTAATTCCTTTAAATCGGCCACACTCGCGGAGGACAACTCGGACGGCCTATAAAACTCAGGCGCAGGAGTTGCCAAACTTCACTAAACCAGTTTCGCACTTCTGGGGTCGAAGATCCACGATATCGGCATAATAATCCATGAGTGAGCCTGGTGACGCCCGCTTCGCCCTCGGAGGAACTGGAACGCACTTCCCACCGCGATCGCGCTTCCTGGACCAGTTCTGGGGTCACTGGGTCCCCAATCCAAGCGAGAGTCGCCACAATGGGAAAACCCCCTAAAGCGTGGTCCGAGACTACGGTGGACTCACTGCCGTTGAGATGCTGGCGATCGATCCACAGGGGACGTCCCTCTTGCCAAATTTCCGTATGCGATCGCCACTCTCCTTGAACAAACTTTTCCCCCCGCGCACTCCGTCCAAAGCGGTTAATTTCCCACAACAAAAAGCGCGCATTGGGGGCTAAGTTAATGTGCAAATTTTGGTGATACATGGCCCCATTAAAAATAATACTTTCCTGGGGAAGCCATTCACAAAATGCCCCAGAATTAACCTGAATTTTGATAGTTTGTCGTGCTACTTCACCCATGCTTCGATAAATTTTAGCCGCCGCTGCGGTGGTAATTAAAGCATGAGCATTCTCCTGGAGATGAATGGATTGCCCGAGGGAGTCTCCCCCGACAATTCCCCCCGCCGTATGCAGAATTACACTATGACAAACTTCTTCCCCTTCCGGATAAAAAGGGCGCTGTATCTTCAGAGGGGCTGTTGCTTTGGCAGATAGCATTTGAGTCGCCTTTCCCACTTGGGCGTAGGCTAATTCTAAGCTACCATGCCATCCTTTAACCCCTGGATTTTCAGTCAGACTATTCTTCACAAATTCTCAAATTCAGGTTACATCAACCTTTACTATATCGTGAGATTTGGTAACAAATCCAGTTTTGCGAGTTTGTAAAAACCTGAATTGTGAATTAAACGGCGAGGAATCGTTGAATCACTTCGTTACTCAGTTCTTCCGTAGAACCCGACGCAACAATTCCGCCTTTTTGCATGGCATAATACCAATCCGCTTCTCTAACAAAATGCAAATGCTGTTCAACTAACAGAACTGAAATACCTTTTGATTGGATAATCCGACGCACTGCTGCTTCAATTTCTAAAATAATTGAAGGTTGGATACCTTCTGTGGGTTCATCCAGGATGAGTAAGCGGGGATTTCCCATCAAAGCGCGGGCGATCGCCAGTTGTTGTTGTTGTCCCCCACTCAAATCGCCACCCATCCGATGCAGCATTTTATTTAAAACTGGAAATAACTCAAAAATTTCCTCGGAAATCTCCGGCGTTTTAGGTCGATTCGGTCGTGCTTCTAAACCTAGAATTAAATTTTCTTTCACAGTCAAGCGAGGAATAATTTCCCGCCCTTGGGGGACATAACCAATACCCATTTTAGCACGGCGATCGCTCGATTTATCGATCAGGGGTTGACCTTCTAAATAGATTTGTCCCTTCCGGGGTTGGAGTAATCCCATAATGGTTTTTAACAGCGTGGTTTTACCGACTCCATTGCGTCCAATCAGGCAAACCATTTGTCCCGGAGATACGTTCAAATCCACATCCCGCAAAATGTGACTTTCCCCATAGTAAACATTCAAGCCAGATACTTGCAGCATCCGATGGGGTGAGGGTTCAGTCAGGTAGGGTTTTTCCAAATTATCAATTGAATTCATTAACTTTATTCTCAGTCGTTA
>CBFGOM010000124.1:0-19341 GCA_965650385.1 uncultured Oscillatoriaceae bacterium | reverse complement strand
CAGGCCAAGGGGAACCCTAGGGCTGGGGCGTGATACGGAATTAGGTTGTTAAAGATCTATAAAAACCCACACCCGTGCATAGTGGGTCTATATGAACTTAGACGCGCCTGCGGGTTCTGATGCAAAAACCGACTTTGAACAACCGGATGGGGTATGAGGGGGGCATAAAATCCCGCTCTTGACAGACTTTTGTTTTTCCCGACACTTCCGCTTCGCGTGGAGTGCGGTTCTCCTAAATATCCTAGTAACAGATTAGATGAATAGTAATGATTCTCCAAACCATTCTCCTTTGATTTTGCTGGTCGATGATGACCGGCCAACGAGGATGATGCTGCGTCGGGCAATGCACAATGAAGGGTATCGGGTGGTAGAGGCAGCCAACGGCATCGAAGGATTAGAACTGTACAAGCAACTCAAACCGGATATGGTGCTGCTGGATGCTAAGATGCCGGGAATGGATGGTTTTACCTGCTGTACTCAAATTAAGGCGATCGCCGGTGGGTTAGGTATCCCGGTGTTAATGATTACCAGCTTAGAAGACGAGGATTCCGTTGATCGCGCCTTTGAAGCCGGTGCGACTGACTATATTACTAAACCGATTCATTGGGCGGTTTTGCGGCGACGCGTTCAGCGACTTTTACAAGAAAAACAAGCTGAACGAGAAATTCTCAAGGCATTGGAGCAAGAACGAGAACTCAATGAATTGAGGTCTCGGATTGTGACTATGGTTTCCCACGAGTACCGGACGCCCTTAACTGCAATTTTATCTTCTGCTGAATTGCTGGAATGTTATTGGCACAAATGGGATGAGCAAAAACGGCTAAAACATCTTGAACGGATTCAAGTGGCGGCGACTCATCTGACTCAGTTGGTTGCGGATGTTTTGTCTATCAATGAGGTAGAATCTGGACAAATTGAGTTTAATCCGGCTCCGGTCAATCTGGAGCGCCTCTGTCAAGAAGCTATTGCTCATTTGCGGCTGTCTCCTGCGTCTCCCCATAAAATTACCTTAACCCATCACGGTGATAATTTTGAAGTGATTTTGGATGGGAATTTGGTCCAACAAATGTTGATTAATTTTCTTTCAAATTCTATTAAGTATTCTCCCAAAGGAGGAAACATAGAGGTTGAATTGATTTTCTACAATCCACATAGTTCACCTGAAGAGCAAGGATTATCTTTGACGGATTCTTTGACAGATATTGATTTCACCCAGATTGAGTCACCGGTGACCATTTTTCGCGTAAAAGACCAAGGATTTGGTATTTTACCCCAGGAACAGGGCAAAGTTTTCAATGCTTTTCATCGGGGGAGCAATGTAGGGACAATTCAGGGAACAGGTTTGGGTTTGGCGATCGCCAAAAAATGTGTGGAGTTACATCGCGGGGAGATTTCTATTGCTAGTGAAGTAGGTATCGGCACAACAGTTACAGTCACCCTTCCTTCTAGGACTGCTACATTGCCTCTGAACCCCGGTTAGCGATCGCTCCTGGGAAGCCGATCAGAACCAGCTTTGTTTACCCTCTGTTGGGTCGAAATCAATCGGTATTCTACAACAACCCGGTTTTTAGCCGGATATCCTTCGCTCCGTTGCCCCTACCCTACCGTTTTCCAAACGACTTCCGGCCCTGTGGAGTCCCGTTCATTTCTCGTCGAACCCTCTGAGAAACAGCTATTCTGGGCAAAGATTCTATTTGCCTTCACTCCCGATCTGTGCCTTCTGCCTTGGGGGGACGAGGAGTTTGACAATTGTGGGGGATGATATCCCGTTTAACAAACTCTTTCAGTCCCCTAAATTTGATTTTTTTAAGGTATTTTTTCTATTTTTATCAAAAATGACTTGATTTTTATATAAAAATTCATACAATTAAACCAGTCCAAACATTAGGGGGTTTTTGACTCCAGGGCATCTGGAAGAAAAGCTAACCGATCGCTCATCGAGCCCAGGTTGGGAAGAAGGGCGAATTATTTTTACCTTGGAGGTTTCTGCGGAGGTTTCTGCACCCCTCTCCCCGGTGAAAATTAGAGCAATTCAAGGGGCTTGAGTCAAAACTAATCTCCTAAAATTCCCCTATTAAACCCCCTAGATGAGACGATGGCTGGGACCTATATTGACCATTTCATAAACTGAATCAAAATCATGAAAACACCGGGAAAAATTCTTTTAGCGATCGCCTCAATCTTTAGCAGTTTTACCTTAATTCAAACTGTGCGAGCTGTCCCTACCAGTCAACTTAACATTCAAATACAAGGTATCAGCAATTCCCGAGGCAATATTTGTTACACGATTTTTTCCCGCAGTGACGGATTTCCTCGGGATGGGGCAAAGGCACTGAAAGCCGAATGTTCTCCCTTGGAAAATCAGCCCCTGACCCTGAGCATCGACGGGCTAAATGCGGGCAACTACGCCGTAGCAGTCTTTCATGATGAAAACGCCGATGGACAACTCAATACCAATGCGGTGGGTATTCCCCAAGAAGGATTTGGATTTTCTAATAACCCCCCTATCCTAACGGGTGCGCCCAAATTTAGCGAGGCTACCTTTTTCGTCGGTGGACAGACGACAACGGTGGGGATTACGATGAAATATTTGCTACGAATCTAGGCTCAATTGTAAAATATAGCCAAATCAGAAAACCGGGAGAGTTCCCTCTAACCCCGAATGCCACTCTAGTCGTTTTTTCACTCGGTGAAATGGCCTTTTCATCAGAACCCGCCAACCTTTTGAGCGAAAAATTACTGGTTTTCATTCACCTGGGGGAATTGTAACCGTCTTTTTTGGGATAGAGACAGGCAATTTACAGGAGTTGCAGGAGTGGGAACCGATCTATTAGTGGGGGCATTTCAGCCAAAAGTCAGGAAAAAATCAGCAGTTGTTGGAGGCTAAATGTATGCAGCCAATGTTTAGATGGCTTGGTATTGTTACAGCAATGGGGATATCGGGGATATCGATGCCGTTACCCGGATGGGCGACCCCTAACGATCCGACAGGTGGCATGGATTCTGGACAGGTGACGACTTCTCCAGAGATCCTAGAACCGCTACAGCCTCCGGTTACCCCTAGGGCAACTCCCCAGAACCCTCCTCAAAGCCCTACACCGACTCCGAGGGCAACTCCCGAAAGAAGCCCCGAAGCCGCAACCCCTCCGGTACAGCGAGAAACGGTGGAGCCAAAACCTGCACCACAGGCGACGAGTGAGATTGAGACATTGCTCTCCCGGGGTCAATTTTTATTGTCCTCTAAGCAATATGAAGATGCGCTTAGAACTTATGACAGTGCGTTGGAGTTAAATTCTAATAATGCGGATGCCTGGATTGGTCGAGGCATGGTGTTAGAGCAGTTGGCTCGGTACGATGATGCGATCGCAGCGATTGATCGGGCGACGGAAATTAGTCCGAATTATTCTCTCGCATGGCTCAGTCGGGGGATGGTTCTCAAAGAGGCGGAACGGTTTGAGGATGCGTTGACGGCGTTTGATCGCGCTTTAGCAGGGAATGGACAATGGGGAGATAACCGCGCAGCAGATGCAGCCCTTAACCGGGGTTCGGTCCTCTGGCAACTCGATCGCCGGGATGATGCCCTTGCTTCTTTTGATCGCGCCCTTGAACTAGACCCACAATTTGCCCTCGCGTGGTACAACAAAGCCACCGCACTGCTGATTCTGGGTGACTTGGAAGCAGCCGTCAGCGCTTATGATAGCGCTATTAACAGTAACGGTCAGTGGGGTTTATCCACGGGTCCGGCGAGTGCCTGGTACAATCGCGGTTTGGCCCTGGAGCAGTTGGAGCGTTACGATGATGCGATCGCCTCCTATAACCAAGCCCTGAGAATTACCCCGAATCATACACAAGCTAGACAACAATTGACTCGATTGCGTCAGCAATTGCAATAAACCTAAAAAACGGGTGGAGGTTCCAACCTCCACCCGTTTTTTAAGGCAACCAACCCGGACGGAGGCCCTCAAAAGGTAACTCTTCCGGTTTGTAATCTAAGGGGCGGTTAGGAGGGGCGCTGGGATTCAAGGGCAGTAGCCAAAGGCGACTTCTGGTGATCGCTTCCCCGGAACTGGTGCGCACGGCATCCACTGGGACTTGATTCGCTTGGGGGGCGGCGCTGACTATTTGATCAAACAGCAACCCTAAGCCATCGGGGGCCAAACTGATATGAATTTCTCGCTGATCGGGTAACAGTACCAGGGGTTGTAGAGACCCGGTTTCTACGTTAATGGCGGCGATGTAAGGTTCTTCTTTATAGATTTCCCCTTCCACCAATTTCGTAAGTAAACAATAGAGGGTTTTTCCTTCGGGTCCAAATTGGGCACTCAGAAAAGAACCTTTAATGCGGAGTAGTTCTTTGTTGACCCCAGTTGTGGTGACCAAATAGAGCGATCGCGTGTAGTCGGTGTTAAATTTCACCATCGCCGCCGCACTCCCATCAGCGGAAAAGCTCAACACTCGCCCAAATTGAGGGAGAAAATCTACAGGTTCGGCTTTCGGTTCTAGGGGCAAAATAGCGAGTCCCTGTCCCTGGGCGATCGCCACCGTTTGACTATCGGGAGTAATAATAAAATCCCCACCCGGTTCATTTTCTAAGGGTTTAGCTTGCTTTCCTTCCTCTATTTTCCAGAGTCCAAATTGTCCTGGGTCCTGTTTGTTGACGCGCTGGACCAGAATAGTTTTACCATCAGGGGAGAGGTCAAAGCTGAGGTTTTGATAGTTCTCGGAGTCTAAGATTGGTTTAATTTGACCTGGGGAATTCTCATCTGGGCTGGATCTTCTGCCGGGGGTTTGTGGGACTATGCCGGTGGTGACGGTGAAGAGTCGTTGCTCTAAAAGTCCTGGGTTCCCAGAGAGGGAGTCGATCGCTGAAAATAACAGGCGATCGCCGTCGGGATAGGATTGATAATCCAGGACGGTCATTTCTTTCGGGGTCAGAATCGTTTTTTCGCTTTTACTGAAGTTGTAAAGGATTAACCGTCCCCGTTCTTCTGGGGAGACCCCGATATAAACTAACGCGCGATCGCGGCTTTTGAACTCCCCGATAAAAGGCTCGATCAAGGTTCCCTCTGTTCCCGCTTGGGCGAACCGTTCCCGCGCTTGGCTCAGTTCCAGTTTAAATTCCATCCCATAAGGCACGCCTTGGGTGACAGTATAAGCCATCCGCCTTCCCGCCCAACTGATTTTACCCGGCACTGGGGGGTCAATTTTCAAGTTGTCTTCCACACTCTGGCGGTCCATCGGACGGCTGAAGGTCATGATAAAGGCGCGATCCTTGGCACTGACTTGTTTATTTTCCCAGCTAAATTCCCGCACTCGGGGAGCGGTACTATCGCCTCCAAATAAGAGCAAGGCGATCGCTACCGTCAACACCGCAATCAGGGCGATCGCCGCGCGATCAAGCGGTTGGGAGAATTTTTTCTGGAGTTGGTCTGCACTGAACATTGTTTAAGGGTTAATGTTTAGAGTTGAGAAGCTCGGAGTTGAAAGAGCCAGTTGCGGAACTTACGTCATTTACAGAGCGCATAGGCAAGGCAGTAGATGAAAAGCACCTCTTTTATTGGATGAAATCCCCTCTCTTGCGTAAGTCTTTGGGTTTAACCCCAGAGAACTGAATACCTACCCAGGTCATGGGACATCGAAATTTAACTGTTTTAATGTAGCATTCTCATCGGACGAACGAACCTAAGTTTGCTCTGTTGGGTGCATGAGGGTAACATAGCTTAAGCCTATAATCCTTATAGACAACTTAACAACTGGTTTTATGCTGACCATTTTTGGGCGCTGCCCATGCCTGACTGGTACTTATACAAAAGTTTCACAGTCCATTTTAACAAGAGAGAAAAATTTTACGGTATCTATCATATATTTTTCAACCAGATTTATACCCTACTTTTCCAAACGTTAGTTATTCTATCACATGAAAGTTGACTGAAAAAAATCGCACCTTAAAAACAACTATGAATCAATCGAACTCCGACAAATCGATGCGGCAAAGAATGCTGGCAGGAGAGCCATATTTGGCAATGGATCCAGAACTCGTGGAGTTGCTGGCGCGATCGCAACGCATCTTATATCATTTCAATCTTTCCGCTCCTGATGCCGCCCAAGAACGACAATTGCTCATCCAAGAATTGTTTGGGGAGATTGGAAGAGGTTCAGAAGTTAAACCGCCCTTTCGATGCGACTACGGGTTTAATATTTTTGCAGGAGAGGGCCTGTTTATCAACTATGATTGCGTCATTCTCGACTGTAATACCGTCCGACTTGGCGATCGCGTCCTGATTGGACCCAAGGTGCAAATCTACACCGCCACTCATCCGCTCAATCCCGCCGAGCGCAAAGAGGGATGGGAGTCGGCACGGCCCGTGGAAATCGGTAGTGATGTTTGGATTGGGGGTGGTGCGATTATCTGTCCGGGGGTAACGATTGGAGAGGGTTCTACCATTGGCGCCGGAAGTGTCGTAACGCGAGATCTACCCCCGAGGGTCGTTGCTGTGGGAAACCCCTGCCGAGTGATTCGGCATCTGGATAGTGAGATCTAATAATCTTTCATCGGGTTACGGTTTTGTGAGAGTTTCGCTAGAGGGTGATCGGCTACTTACTGCGATGTATTTGATTTGTATAACAACTGTTGTGAGTGCGATTATCTGGGCTGGCGATCGCATCGACAGTCCCATAATACGAAATCCGGTATTCAACGGTCTATTAAAACCCGCAGGCTGTTCGCGTAACGTTCCGTTGGGAAAGCCTGGGGCTATAGGAACAAAGCCCGCCTGCGCGGGCTAATCAAAGAAACCAACTTTTGAACTCCGGATTTGGTATAACCCTTATTCTGTGGTGTTGCATATAATCCCTCAGAAACTTTGTTGTCAGCGATCGCCATCGGAGTCAAGTATGATCTCAATCACAGATTACCCCTGAAGGCGATCGCACCCAAATTCCACCCTTGCCGCCAAAATTGAAAGAATTATTTACTAACTCTCTTTAACCGTTATGAAAAATTTGGATATCAAGCACCCAAAACCGCTGGAAGAATTGTTTGGGGATATCTTGTTCTCTGGCAAGATGACCCGCAGCGATCGCTATCGTCTGCGGATGGCAATTTTACGCAACTCTCTGAGTGAGGAACATCAAGATATAATCAATCGCCTGATCTACAGCACTAAACGCGGCAGACTCCGCATGATGGATTAATCAAATTCTCAGGGTTCAACAACCTGATATCAGTGTCGCCGTGTGTAGTAACGACTTGAGCAGTTATCCAGCGGAACTCAGGTGCATCAGAGAATCAGTGAAGCAATGGAATGAGATCAGTTATCTATCTGACGCACCTTGCCGCTTTCGGTTTATTTTTATACGCGCACTTATTCAGTCGGTTTTTCAGGGATCTCGGGAACCGGGTCATATCCCCCCGGATGCAAGGGATGACAGCGCAACAGACGGCGGAATGCCATCCATCCCCCGCGCCTGGGTCCGAAACGGTCGATCGCTTCTATTGCATAGTGGGAACAAGTCGGCTGAAATCGACAAGTAGGCGGAAATAAGGGAGAAATTAACAGTCGATATCCTTGAATTAACTGAATCATCAGCCATTTCATAACTTCACCGAATACGGAATTGTAAAGGTTTATTGATTTTGACTCGTTGGGGCACTGGCGAGCAAGGGTTTAACTCCTTCATTAGGATAGGTCAGAATGGGGAGTTTTCTCCTTATGGCGAGAAACCCAGTTTCTTCCTTAAGTCTATGCTAAAACCCCTCAAATCTGGGCTAGAAATCTAGTTTCTGCTCCTCAAATCCCGCCAACTCCTAAATTTTTACAGCTTGACGATCGCCTGATGCCCGCAATCCCCTACACTCAGAGAAACCTTTAAGCTGTTTTAGTCCTTGAATTTTGTGTTAAGTTCCCTATTCCCATTAGAATCTATTTTACCCCTAGGGTTACAAGTCGCAGCCGTTGGGTTGTGGTTGGGTTTTCTCCTGATTTTTGCTGAGGGGTTGCATCGTTTTACTCAAACTGATTCTGAAGTGGTTCGCAAAGTCGTCCATATTGGCACGGGCAATGTGATTTTGCTGGCATGGTGGCTAAAGATTCCCGGTTGGGTGGCGATCGCTGCTTCTATTATAGCGGGAGCAATTGCGCTGATTTCTTACAAATTTCCAATTCTTCCGGGAATTAATAGTGTAGGGCGCCAAAGTTTAGGCACATTTTTCTATGCCATTAGTATCGGTATTTTGGTGGCCTGGTTTTGGCCTTTAGAACTTCCTCAATATGCTGTGATCGGAATTTTAATCATGACTTATGGAGATGGGTTAGCCGCTTTAATGGGTCAGCGATTCGGTCAACATCCCTATCAATTTTGGGGAGAAAAAAAGAGTTATGAAGGGTCCGCTACAATGGCTGTGGTTAGTTTCATCGTCACTGTTTCTGTCTTAGCCATTGTAGAAGGAAATCTCTGGAATATTGGGATAATTGCCCTTGGGGTAGCTGGGTTAGCAACGGTCTTAGAAGCGTTTTCTAAACTGGGAATTGATAATCTCACAGTTCCCATTGGGAGTGCGGCATTCTGCTTTTTCTTGCATCAAATTTTGTAAGGGTTGTCCCGGGAAACTCTCTTTTGACTGGAGCGATTTATTTGTAAAATTATTCATAAAAAGAACCCCACCGGGAGGATTCAGGTAGGGATGGGGTTCTTTTTAGGTATTTCAACTAATTTCAACACTCAGGTTTTGTTACACTCCTGTCCTAGTTAGATTTAGGACCATTCTTCTCCTCGATTCGGGTCGCCTTCAAAGGGTTGAACGCCGGTTGCCGGATATTTGTCATCGTTGGGTCCAAAGATTCGAGCGGCTGCTTCTGAGACGTGTTGTAAAAAGTCACCAATGCTTTTAGAAACGTTCATGATAAAACTCCTTATCAGGTTCATTTAGGTTAACCGAGTCAGCGATCGCAATCCCTAAACCTCGTTACTTTTTACTTTACCTGAGTTCTCCAAAGAGCGGTCACTTTTGCAATATTTGTTAGGATAACTTATTAGTTCGCAATAGTTGAATCCTGGACTTAAGGGACATGGAGTGTGGCGAGGGGTTTACAATTTGTTACGATTTAAATTGAGTATAAATCCGCAATCAATTATAGCATATTGGGAGTTAAGTTGGTCTTTTTCTCTCAATCCAGGTCAGAGGAATGCCCTCCGTAAAATAGGGGGTCTTAGATTTTTAATGAATTCCACCATAAACCCTGTTCAAAAAATTGCCAAAAATCCCAGGAACTGTGGGCGATCGCTGACCTGAATCCGAGGATTTTTATCCGGACCCGGTGACAAATTTTGGTAAATGCTACTATAATTAGACAAACCCCTCTCAGCAAGGAAGCTGGCACATGGCAACTGCCACTGAACCCAATGATCTCAATCCGCAACCCCTTTCCCAAGCGGGTAAAGACGGATCGGAACTGACTGTTGTCCCAGAGGATTATAGTCTATTGACCGATCTCTATCAATTGACAATGGCCGCCTGTTACACCGGGGAAGGTCTGGACGGCAGAACCGCCAGCTTTGAGCTGTTTGTTCGCAAACTTCCTGAAGGCTTTGGTTATTTAATTGCAATGGGGTTAACTCAAGTCTTTGAGTACCTAGAGCAATTTCGGTTCACCGAGATGCAGATTGCCAGTTTGCAAGCCACTGGAATTTTTTCCAGGGCCTCTGATAAATTTTGGTCCCTCTTGGCCGATGGACGGTTTCAAGGTAATGTGTGGGCGGTTCCAGAAGGAACGGCAGTGTTTGCGAACGAACCCTTGCTGCGGGTGGAGGCTCCCCTGTGGCAAGCTCAAATCGTCGAAACCTACTTACTGAATACGATTAATTATCAGACTCTGGTTGCGACGCGATCGGCCCGCATTCGCGATGTCGCCGGTCCTGAAGCCTCCATTTTGGAGTTTGGTACCCGACGAGCCTTTAGTCCTCAAGCCTCGGTGTGGGCCGCCCGAGCGGCTTTGGCCGCCGGAATGGATGCCACATCCAATGTGTTGGCGGCACTTAAATTAGGTCGGAAACCTTCGGGAACAATGGCTCACGCCCTGGTGATGGCCCTCTCAGCAACAGAAGGGAGTGAGATGCAGGCGTTTCGAGCGTTCCAGCATTATTTTCCCGGTTCTCCCTTACTCATTGATACTTATGATCCCATTGAAGCGGCCCGGAAAATCGCCGATCGCCTCCAAGCGGGAGAAATGGAAGTCGGAGGAGTTCGCCTGGATTCTGGGGATTTAGTGCAATTGTCTAAACAGGTCCAAGAACTGCTTCCCGATGTCCCGATTTTTGTGAGTGGGGATTTGGATGAGTGGAAAATTGCGGACTTGAAAGCCTCTAATTGTCCGATTGATGGCTTTGGCATCGGCACTAAGTTAGTAACCGGAGCTCCGGTGAATGGGGTTTATAAAATTGTAGAGATTGATGGCGTGCCGGTGATGAAAAATTCGAGCGGCAAAGTGAGCTATCCCGGACAGAAGCAGATTTTCCGACGCTATCAAGAGGGACAGATTGTGGGCGATCGCCTGGGATTGGTCAGTGAGGCCATTCAACCCGGTGAAGTGCCGATGATGCAGCTTTTGTTCAAAGAGGGAAAGCGGGTTCATCCTCCAGAAATGTTAGAGGCGATCGCCGAAAGAACTCGGCATTCCGTGGAGTCGCTTCCCCCAGAAGTTCGCCGGATCAATCGACCCAATGGCGCATCTGTGGAAATTTCAACTCCCTTACAAACGCTGACCGCAGAAACCTTACAAAATTATAAAATGTGAGTCAGTTTTGCGAGCGCCCACTTGTTTAAACTGTCCGGGTGTACTATCGGCGAATGGCGAATTTTGCCTTAACCCTTAATTTCTGTTTTCCGCCGGGAGTGCTGAGGAATGTCTTCATCCTCTTGGGTGACTTGCCAACTTAGCACTCTAGCCTTGATAGATTTTGTCGTTGTCACTCCCTCATCTAACAATGATTACCCTTGCCCTCTTTGGTACCAGTGCCGACCCCCCGACCAAAGCCCATGAAGAGATAGTCAGTTGGCTCTCTCAAGAGTTTGATGCCGTGGCGATTTGGGCGTCCGACAATCCGTTTAAATCTCACCAAACTCCCTTGTGCCATCGATCGCAGATGTTGCAGTTGCTCATTCAAACCTTAGACAATCCTCGGGATAATCTCTACTTTGATGCCGAACTCAGCCAACCCCGGACCTTAGAAACGGTGCGAATTGCCCGCCAAAAATGGCCCGAGGCTGAACTGTATCTCGTCATCGGCTCAGACTTAATCCCCCAATTGCCTCGGTGGTATCAGGTGGAGGAATTGCTCTCTCAAGTCAATCTGCTCGTTGTCCCCCGACCCGGAGCACCCATCCAAGAACCGGAACTAGACCGACTCCGGGAACTGGGCGCATCCGTGGCGATCGCAGACTTGCATCTTCCTGATGTTTCCTCCACCGTTTATCGTCAAACCCAAACCTCACAAATTCTCACTCCCCCGGTCGCCCGTTATATTCAACGGGAAAACTTATACGCCTATCAGGATGTGAGCTAAACCAATGGCAGCGTCTTTGGGCCTTCCACTCAATTTTAAAGTGGGAGTCGATAATGCAATTTTCTCAGTCGATCCCGCACAAAATCGCTTGCTGGTTCTCCTGGTCATGCGGGAAAGTGAACCCTTTCTTGGGCAATGGAGTTTACCCGGTACTTTAGTTCGTCACGGTGAATCCCTGGAAGATGCGGCCTATCGGATTTTATCGGAAAAAATCCAAGTGCAGAATCTCTACCTAGAGCAACTGTACACCTTTGCCGGACCCGGACGCGACCCCCGGGAACTTTCCGACTCTCAACCTTTGCGCTATCTGTCTGTGAGCTATTTTGCCTTAGTCCGGTTTGAAGAAGCTCAACTGATGGGAACCGGAGTCCGGGGGATTGCCTGGTATCCCCTGGATGAAGTGCCGCATCTGGCTTTTGATCACAATCGCATGGTTGAATATGGTCATCGCCGCCTCCGCAACAAGCTGGAGTATAGCCCGATCGCCTTTGATGTGCTACCGGAATTATTTACATTAAGTGAACTGTATCAACTCTATGCAACCGTTTTAGGGGAAAATTTCTCCGATTATTCTAATTTCCGGGCCAAAATTCTCAAACTGGGCTTTTTATCCGATACAAAAATGAAAGTATCTCGGGGTGCAGGGCGGCCCGCAGCCCTTTACCGCTTTGATGCAGAGGCATTTGCTCCCTTGAAAGATAAACCTTTAGTGTTTATTTAGGGATAGTTTTCCCCAAAATTTTACCTGTTTATTTCCTCATTAGTGTCTCAATAGATAGTATGAAAATTGCGATCGCTCAACTCAATCCCACCATTGGAGATCTCCGAGGCAATTCCCAACAAATTTTGCAAGCAGCGATCCAAGCTGCCGCCCAGGGAATTGACCTGATGCTGACTCCTGAACTCTCTTTGTGCGGTTATCCCCCTCGGGATTTGCTCTTGCGTCCCAGCTTTATCGAGGCGATGTCCGCGCAATTACAACAACTGGCGCAGAAATTACCTCCGGCGATCGCGGTCTTAGTAGGAACCGTGGAAACTCATACCCTCGCCTCTACCACCGGCGGCAAATCTTTGTATAATAGTATCGCCTTACTCTTCAATGGCAAAATTCAGCAGTATTTCCACAAACGGTTGTTGCCCACTTACGATGTATTTGATGAAAATCGCTATTTTGAACCCTCTTATGTGAGTAATTATTTTAATTTAGGAGAATTCGGCATTCCCTCTCATCCCGAGGTTTCTCCCCCCATCCGCATCGGGGTAACAATTTGCGAAGACTTATGGAATGATGAAGAATTTTGGGGAAAACGGCAATACCCCAGTAATCCCATTGCCAATTTAGTCGAAGAAGGGGCCGATATCATTATTAATTTATCCGCCTCTCCCTACAGTGTGGGGAAACAAAAACTCCGAGAAGCAATGCTCAATCATGTTGCAGTCCGGTATCACAAACCGATTATCTATACGAATCAAGTCGGAGGCAATGATGACTTGATTTTTGATGGATATAGCGTCGCTTTTAACAGTAAGGGAGAACGGGTTGCCCTTGCTGCGGGATTTCAAGCGGATTTAGTGGCAGTGGAGTTAGACGAAAAAAGCCGTGAATTACGTCCGCTTTCTTTCAGCAGTGGGGCGATCAAACCTGTCACCCCACTCCCTGCAAAACCCCTCAGTCAAGCGGAAGAAATCTGGTCCGCCTTGGTGTTAGGAGTGGGAGACTATACCCGCAAATGTGGATTTTCTAAAGTTGTGATTGGGTTAAGTGGCGGGATTGATTCGTCCCTCGTGGCAGCGATCGCGAGTGAGGCGATCGGACCCGAAAATGTCCTCGGCGTCCTCATGTCTTCCCCCCATACCTCCCAACAATCAGTAATCGATGCACTCGAACTCGCCGAAAACCTGGGCATGAAAACCTACTCCCTTCCCATTGCCGATTTAATGGAAGGGTATGACAAAACCCTAGAACAGTTGTTTGCTGACTCCCCCCGTGATGTCACCGAAGAAAACCTACAAGCGCGGATTCGCGGCAATTTATTAATGGCAATTTCCAATAAATTTGGATATCTGCTGATTTCCACGGGGAATAAATCAGAAATGGCCGTGGGATATTGTACGTTGTATGGGGATATGAATGGCGGATTAGCCGCCATTTCTGATGTGCCAAAAACTCAAGTGTATGCCATTTGTCAATGGCTCAATTCCCGAGAATCCGGAAAGATTGTTATTCCTGAAAGTGTCTTAAGTAAACCCCCCAGTGCCGAACTCAAACCCGGTCAAATTGACCAAGATTCTCTACCGCCTTATGACATTTTGGATGATATTCTTGATCGCCTGATTCACAATCAGGAATCGATTCCCCAAATTGTCGCTGCCGGATATGAACCCGCCTTAGTCCAACGGGTGGTAAAGTTGTTAAATGGGGCAGAATTTAAGCGCCGACAAGCCCCCCCAGGATTGAAAGTCACTGATCGCGCCTTTGGCACAGGGTGGCGAATGCCGATCGCCGCCAAAGTGCCGCAGCTTCCCCTCCCTGCTGAGTAAGGCAAATATCGACAACCGGCAAGGATTTAAACCCTTGCCGGTTTTGTTTTATTGATCCGCCCAGTCTACGGACACCCCCAGGATGGAGCGAGAATCGGGGTGGGAGACGGCGTAATGATTAAAGGGAACACTCTATGGTGCTTCTGGGATAAAGAATTATAACAGTAGATGCACGAGAATAGATGCAATCCACTCGATGGCGGACTTATTTAATGACCATGACCAGGGGTTCTCGGTATCCCAGGTTCGATGGGTGAGAATGCCGTTGCGGGGCAAAATGGTCAGAACCGCTGGCAAAAACACTGAGTATTAATGTAATGATCGCCGATAAAAATAGTTTTTCCCACATGATTGGCTCACCTTCCTTGTCAATGGCCGATTCAACTCCTCTATTAGTAGAATCTCTGATTACCCAGCACCCGTGAGTGATTCAGATCGCACAGGATGGGTGAGATTTGAGCAAATGGGAATGCGATCGCGATCGCACTCCCTGCGTAAATTCACCCAAAAGGAGCAATCCCAAGCCGGGGATCGCCTAGTCGGCGGTAAATTCAAGTGATTTACCCCTAAGCTGGTCAGATCCAAAAGCTCACTATCATACAAAAGGTTTAAGCGATTCAGCATTGAAATTAGGTACTTGTAGCCAAGCTCAACCCTTGCACTCCCAGCGTTTCCTCATGTTCGGCGGTTCAAGTTAGAGAGTGAACAGCTTATAACATTAATCGTAGCAACAAGACCCCCATTGAACCGACAAAACGCATAAAACCGCCTCCCCCTGCCTGCGCTTCTTCTGGATTTTGAGCGGCTTTAATTTGAGCAATCAGGACCTCTGTCGCTTCAAAAGCCTGAGTATTATTTTGAATCGCAAACAATTGTTTTGCATATTCCGCATCCCCCTGAGCACCGGAAAAATCCCCCGTATCCGCACGAACGATACTCCGTGCGAGATAGGCTGGGGCAAATTCAGGATCCAAGACTAATGCCTGATTGAAATAGGCGATCGCCTTCTGATGGTTGTTGCGCTTGGCTTCAGCAACGCCCCAGTTATAAACATCCTCTACCGCCAACACCGTCTGGGGAGTTCCGATCGCCCCTTCGAGATTTGCCCCATCCAACTTTGCGCCGGTTAAGTTCACATCCACAAGATAGGCCTCTCGTAAATCTGCACCCCGCAGATCCGCACCCTGGAGATTCACCCCCATCAGGTTCGCACCAAAAAAAGATGCCCCTTGGAGGTTCGCACCACTGAGGTCCGCCCCTGTCAGTTGAGCTCGACTCAGATTCGCCCGGACCAAATTTGCACCACTCAGTTGAGCATTTGCCAGATTTGCCATAACCAAACCCGCATTACTGAGGTCACACTGCGGACATTGCTTGGTGGAAAGCAGTTGTTGAGTATGTTGAACATTTTCAGCCGTGGCAACACTTGTCAGACACAGAGTGCTGAATAAGACGGCAGGAAGGAGAAATTTTCGGTTCATAGTCGATCCTTAATGGCTACAGAAACACAGGAATCTCGCCCTGGAAAAAACCCGTGGAATCAATGCTGGAATCAACACCTTAACCCCAGAGGTCACTTGATTATTTTAAAGGGTTTGGGGAGTTGCTAACGGGTCAATCCCCGGGATCGTTCAGGTGGTAGGACGCTGTGAGGGTAACGATGCGATCGGTCTCACTGAGTTTTGTAGATTTCAGTCACACTTTGAGCCCAGGTGGACTCACCAGACCCCTCGCCTGCGATCGCTGCATCAGGAAAACTTTTCAGCAATATTAGTGATATTAATGATTGGGAAATAGCTATGTCACCTTCCCCTTGTTCCGGCCAATCCCCAGAGCCCAACCCGCTGTGCGATTTAAAAGCACGTTTGCTCCAGACGGTAGGCAATGAGTTTCTGGCTCCCTTAGAGATTGTTCACCAGTCTACCTATTTATTAGCCTGTTTTGGCAATACCTGGGAAATCACGACCTGTATTCAACATTTGCATCGCATTCAAGAGGCCGTTGAACAGATGAATTCTCTATTAGAACAATGTCTGGAAACCGAGAGAAAAGGGGATTGAATTAAAGCTCTAGCCAAAGCTGTTTTGGGATAGTATTCTAGTCTCTAGTTAATTGAAACCTTGGCCGTTGCTTTGTACTTAGCTATCTTTCTAATTTTTTATTGTTTGGAGCAGCATCGAAATTCAATATCTTCTGAGCCAGACCTAGGGGTGAATTGGCTGGCTCTCCCTTTGGGATTGAGGAATCTTGCAAACCCAGACCGATGCAGCTAGGGGATCAAGACAGTTAAATTTTTAAACAAGCGGGACATTGATGAATCATGAAAACTTGTAAATTCGGGAACTAATTTAGCACAAAATAATTCCAGATTCACTTCAAGATTTGAGTCTTTTAATCACTAACCGTTAGAAAAGAATGACAGATAAGCGGTGGCCTATCTAAATTGGAAATAAAAAGATGCTGAAACCCGAGGATTGTGAGCATCTTTCTGGCAATCAGCCTCAAGTTTAAAAACTCACTAGCTTATATAGCATTTCTCAACTGATTGAGGTAGCCTTATAGGCTCAAAGTCCCCCTTGTCAAGGGAAATTGAGGGGGATCGTTTCTAGTTTAGCCGATCGCAACGCGCTATACTTCTGTAGTCAAACGAGGTTGAACGCTTGATCCCTCGTTGCATGAAACTACAGCCAATGGTTATTCTGCCCTCAAGTGATAGACAGAGGAATAGATACAATCGTGGCGATCGCCTTTAGGACCGACTCAAGACAGGAGTTACACCCCACGTCTCGTCCACACCGGGGACATTCAGGGGAATCGGACCTCAACAAAACTATCCCCGAAAAATTTCATCGGGAATCCGTGACCTAACTTTTAGCGACCCAGTGGTACGCTTAAAAAGGTAAGGTGGAATACCACCTGAGACCGGGCGGTGATGCAGGAGACCTGGATCGGTTCCTGTCGAGGTATTGGCTGCAGTCCCAGAGGCGATCGCATTGTGTTGATCGCCAGGGAGAAGTGACCGTGATCTCTAGTTCATTCCGCATTTGCAAGGCGATCGCTACGGGGTTTGGCTTGGGTTCCCCTGAACAACCCTAGGCGAGGATCAAGAACCCAGACCATCCCAGAGTTCCTCAATGAGAGATCCCAGGGCGATCGGACGGGTTGAGATCCCAATCAGCACTTCTGAAAGAGTCCCTTATCAGGGAAATAAGCTTAGAAGATCGGGCGATCGCATCATTCAGGCGATCGTCCTAGAAAGTAGGCTCAATCTCTCGTCGCCGATCTCCCCATCAAGGCTCAATTCAAGGATACCTGAATCGGGCAAACAATCCCGATCTCCATTGCCTCAATCGGTACTATTTTAATAAACCCTGGGGCGTAATCTTTTTTCTCATTTTCGTTAATTACCTGCATTATTATAGACGGGCATCTCATGAAACCTAAGTGGCTGTTTTTTTTAGCAATATTAACACTCTTTTTCTTGGGAGTTCGCGAGGTAACCCCAGTCCAAAAAGACCGGATTCTCCCTGCCCCTGTTGCCACAGAAACAGAGAGTATCGATTTCCCCCTAGTTCCAGGAAGCTACTGGATTTATGAAGGAATAACTCAGTGGATGCCCAGCAATTCAAGTCAAGTCAACCAAACTTCCCTCACCTGGAAAATGGAAGTGGTTGATACCTTTGAACGCGGACCTTTGAAAATAGCGATTGTAAAAGGATATCCGGCTGATGTTGCCTGGTATAGTGAAGGAAAAGAACGGGGAGACTATCTAATTATTGAAGTCTCGCCAGGAAAATATTATTTAGTGAGTGATGAAAGAGCTCGACTTGCCTTACAACGGTTAACCGATGAAGCGGATGTTTTAGTGAACCTACTGGAAGACTTAGAACTTTTGCTAGATCTGCCGCTAATTCCTGGTAAAGTGTTTGGTTCCTCTGAACAAATCACCCGATTAGATGGGGGATACCGATGGAACGTGGAGACAGCGGAGTCAGTGGGATTAGAGGTGGAGGGAATTTCATCAAAAGAGCGTCATACTCAGTATCATTTAACATTCCGAACTGGCTCGGATATGATGAGTATTTATTTTGTTCCCGGCATCGGTATTACTCGATATCAATATCAACATCACGGGGCGATCGCAGAAACCGACCTAAAATTAATTGAATATTATCCGGGAAATTAAAGAACTTTTAACGTTAGGCGGTGCGATCGCCTTCATATTAAAGCCGTTTTCAACAGGATATCGGGGCCAAACCTATTGATATCCCTCGGGACGGCTTTTTTTAGGGTTTAATTCCGTGATTTTTGGAGGACTTAGAAGTTCAGAAATTGAAGCTGATTCCTAACTTGGATTGACTTAACTGAGGCCATATTTTCGAGGAGGCTAGACTAGCTCACGGCGGGTGCAGCCACCAACTGGCTTACCCCTCTAGTCATTTTGTAAGCGGGGGATTGACTCGCAGACACCGAGAGTTCATTCACTCGCTGAATCACATCTAAAAAATCTTTCACTTCTGATGGACTACGCAGAATAAAAACTCGTTTATCTCCACAACATTGGTCGATTTTTTCCCGCACCAAAGACCTCTCTTGTTTCATATAGTTCCAAGTCTGGACCACCCCTTGTAAAAACCCATATTCTTGGATAGTTGCCGGGTAACTACTTAAGAAAAACTTCCGCAATCTACCCTCGGGTTGAAATAATTTTTTTAACCCTCTCCACAGACAAATATTCGGGGGTAAATCTAACCAGATAATGGTATCAGCCGCCGCAAAACGCTGTTCGTAAATAAACTCGCAATTTGTAGGATCTCCATTTCCTTCGATGATCCAAGCCGGTTGCTGGAGATAGCTCTCTAAGCGGTTTTTAGACTGAGGTTCACAGGTTCGACTCTTACCCGATTGGCCCAGTATGGTATCCACATGAATCACTTCTACATTCACAATTGAACAGAGGTGATGAGCGAGGGTTGTTTTTCCCGATCCTTTAGGCCCGATAATTGCTATCTTTTTCATATTTCTATTAGTTTTCATGAATTGGGTAGTTGCCTCAGCTATTAAGTTTAAGTTTAGTTTAAGATTTATGAGAGGATGATCTACCTAACAGCATAGATTTTTTGAAGCAGTCTGGATAAATCGGTGAAGTTTGAGATAGCTCTAACACTCTCTTTAAGTTAAAACTCTCGGAGCTAAATTGGAATGAATTCAGTTTCTGACTGACTGTGTTATAGCTTT
>CBFGOM010000123.1:0-19609 GCA_965650385.1 uncultured Oscillatoriaceae bacterium | reverse complement strand
ATCTATGTTAAATAAACATCCATAAACTGGTGGATTTTTAGTCTATGGAGAGGTAAGCCTATGACAAATCAGCAAGTTAGCTTTTCCAGAAAAGTTCTTAAAAAATTTCTCCTTCCTAGTGAAATGGCAGAAATTTTAAACCAGGAGACTAATGATGAATGGTCTGCCCAGCAAGTCAATAAGGAACTTGAGAGTGCAGGCTTACAGTATCTTGACTCCTTCAAACAGTGGCAGCGTACTGATTTCTGCTTAAGTTTTCCTAATTACTGCCAGGAGAGTCGCTCGGGTTTTAAATGGAATCGAGAGTTGATAGAGGTGATAATAATGAAGAAATATCGTCCCGACGTAGGACATCGCCTTAAACAGATAGGTTTAGGGTGGAAAAACTAGCATCTGTAAAGGAAACATCCAAAAGTCTACTCGTAAGATTAATTTAATGGTAAGCAATACTATATTGCTTGCCATTTTTTTGATAATTTAAGAAGCGCAAACCAGCAGCAACCCGAATTTAGCGTCAGATTTCTCACGGATTTAAGTAAGTTTGAGGGGGCAATTTGCGTGGTGACTGAGGCGCGATTCAGTGGGTTACAAACGTTCTCGACGAGTCAAGGGAATTGGTTTGCAGAACTGGTCAATTGGATGAAAAAATGACACTTTTTAGCCGTTTTTATCCATTAGCCTGCATAGGCAGGCTTCGTCCGTGTAGCCCCTTGACGCTGCGGGTTCTTAATATTAACCCTCAATAGCTATCTGTCCTAACTGTTTTAAAATTTGCAAGACTAAATTGAGTTCATTGCCCGGATTGAACAGGGAAAATAATCGAGAATTGGCATATTCAGCCACAGGATGCCGAGTGGCTTTCAAAAATAAGAACTCATTGCCATTCATAATCATCCCAAAAGTTGAACCCTCGCCCTCGGGATTGCTCAACAGATAGGTTAATGCTTGCGGGATAGCACAGGTGACTGAAAAATCGCTCCGCTTTGATTCAATGACGAATAACCAGAGTCGATGTTTTTGCACCAGTACATCAATCCGACCCTGAATCACCATTCCTTCATCTGCCATTTCCACTGTCACGCTGGTTTCGGTTTCTATCCGAAAGGGTGGGCGGTAAAATCCCGCCAAATCTAGCAAGGGTGCAAGCACTACCATTTTCACGGTATTTTCTAACATTGGTGGATCTTCCATCAAGGCTAAAAAATTCGCTTTGACCCGCTCTAATGTCTGCTGTTCAATGTCGCTTAATGGGGGATAGGGTTCGCTCCATTCTGGGAAAAATAGCGGGTTTTGTGACAATTTTAGTCCGATTTGTTCTTTGAGGATTCGGAGGGTGATTTGATTAGCAGGAATTGTCTGAATCATTGTTTGAGGGAGATAAAAATCAGCAGATTATTCAAATCTAGCGCTTCCTGGACTAATGAGGGACAGATATTAGACCTGTTGCAAAATAACGGATTGATCCCCCCAACCCCCCTTAAAAAGGGGGGCTTTTTAGAATGTTGCAAGAGGTCTAATTAAAGGAGTGCGAGCAAGATGCTCGCTATTGTGTTCCAAGCGAGCATCTTGCTCGCACTCCAAAAGAATGTACCTCTTACCGCCTAACAGTGGTTCATCTTGTGTCTGTATCGGAATTTCCAGAAGATGGCGATCGCCCCACAGTTGTTGCACTTCTACAACTCAGAATAGGTCATTCCTCCGGTTCGATTCCCGCAGCACGAAGTTGAGCCGCTAATCGTTCAGCTCGTTGACGTTCCTGTTCGACCCGTTCTGTACCCCACAAGAGTAAATTCCCATCTTCATTCCACCAGCGTAGCCAGTATCCCTCCCGATTGTCTCGTTTTCCTTGCCATACTCCCAAGAATAGCTGCATTTCGGGTATCCAAAACCGGCCTTTTTCATTTGCAGATTCTAGTTTATAGCGCTTGTTTTCCCCTAACCGATACAGTTCTAATGTCCCCGTTTTTATGTCAAAAATGCCATAACTGGGAACTTGCAAAATCTGCTCGTAGTAGAATAATTTCCCTGGGGGATAGGTTTCTTTGATAGAATATTCTTCCCCTTCTATTTCCGAGAAAAACTCCAGAACGAGGGCGGGAATTTCTCCTTGGAGTCGGGGGGTATAACTCCGCTCAACTTCCGAGCGTTTAACCGTAATATGGGGAATGTAGGCCCAATCGGGCGCTTTGACTACGAATTTGCCATTGAGGGTGGCACAAATGCCGTAGTTGGTGGTGGTGAGGGCGGTTTCTGGGAGTTTTCCCGCTAACTGTAGGCTTTCGGTTAAGGCTGCCGCAAGAGTTGGTTGATTGATATTATCCACGGGGTCATCAGGCAGCACAAAATCATCGGGCAACTTTTCCCAGGTGATCTGGTAAGTGGGGGTAGTGGCTAACATGATGATTCCTGCCGAAGTAGGGTTGATTAATTACTCTATCATAATCAGATTGATGAGGTTGTGCCACCCTGTCATCGGGTCACCCCGTTTTTAGTCCAGGGGTATAGAATGGGTTAGAAACAGAGTTTCTTCAGAACATTCCTGCTAATGAGCAACAAAGGGCTAGAAACCCGGTTTCTTGTCCTAACTCTCTCCTTCCCTTACAAATAAGGTTTGAGAAAAACTAGGCTGCTATACAAGTGAAAAGCCGGGTCCCAGGGAGTCGGTTGCACTCTGAACAGATGAATGTGAGAGGGGATGCGCTCTAGCATATCGATTTCGGCAAGGGTGGTTTCGGCGAAGGGGGTAAAGTCGGTCCAGGTGGGGACTTCTGACAGGTGTTGTTTGAGGACTTTAATCAGGGTTTGCCATTTTAAGTGCATACTCATGCTATCAATGCTGTATTTTTGCTTTTTCCCCGAGTTGTCTTGTCCCGGAATGAAGGCATATCCTTTATCAAATTGATAATGTTCTTCGCACAGACGCAGGATGCAGCCTCTCCCGGGTAAGTGCAAGTCTTTCATGCCGACATATTCGTGCATTTCTTGTTTATAAGTGACTTCGGTGCGGCGATGGTTTTCCACGGCAACTTGTTTGAAAATGGGGAGGTTGCCTTCAACTTGTTGGCTGACTTCGGACCAATTAAAGGCGATTTGACCCACGCGATCGCCCTCGTCTTTGCAAATCACCACCGCCTGGGGTGCGATCGCCTCAAAATGACTGATGCGAAACACCCGCACTTGCTTAATTTCCTCTAAAGTGGCACAAAAACAATTAATTCCCGCTTGTCGCAGTTCCGAGACAAACACTCGCAATTCCCCGATCGCCCCAGTTCGATACATCCGCCAGGTTCTCGTAGGCAGCAACAGTTTAGCATTATAGGGTTGTAGCTGCATAATCCGCGCAAACTTGACCACCAGTTCGCTTCTTAGTGCCACATCAATCGGTTCTATCACCAGCAACCCCGGTTTAAGCTGGGATGGATCACTTTTGACTTGGGCGATCGCCTCCTTAACTCGTTCTTTCGGTTGGGTTTCGATGCGCTTTAACCCCTGCCGCGCCTGAGACACTATCTTGGGATTGGTAATCTCTCGCAATACCCGTCGATACGCTTTCTCTGCCTTATCCAGTTTCCCGGTTTCTTCATAATATCGCCCCACATAAAACCCCACCCACGGATTCTGGGGTGATTCTTCACGGAGGGCCTTGAGTAATTTTGCCGCTTCTCGATAGTCTTTGCAGTCGAGCGCATTCACGACTTCTTCAATGGCAATCATAAATCGTGGGGGGATAAAACCAGGGGTTAATCTCAGGTTTCTTGATTTTATCCGGTTTGGTGTCAGGGGAGGGGCGATCGCAACTCCGGGATTCCCCTCTACCCCTACCCCTGCCTAATTTTAGGCAAAAAAAAACGCCCAAAAGCTTGGGCGCTTGCCATCAGGGTGCATCTACAGAATTTAATATAACACGGTACATGGGGGGTGTCACCCCTCACCCCCTAGTTTTTTTGAAAGAATTTTCAATTTTGGGATTTTCAAACATTTAATTTGTATTAAATAATATATTTACATGACTTTTATGAAGCGCATAACGAGGAAAAAGAGATGCAAATTAAATGAATGTAAAGTTTTGTATTAATTCCCAAATTCCCAAAAAAATCGGGAGACTGACCCGACTGAGGTCAATCTCCCGATTTCAAAATAGCCTTTAAATATCCCAAATTATTGGGCAAAAGTCAAGACCCGACCATCAGGTTCGAGGACGACGCGAATTTGCAGAGACTGGGCTTCGGGTAAGGGAGATACAAACGGAGTCCCTTGCAGCGGCACTCCACTAATATCGATGTGGGTTCCGGAGGCAATTCCTAGAGGGACGATTTGCTGAATCGAACCATCGGGATTGAGGGTGAGGACATATTCCAATTTGTCCTTAAACCCTTCGGGGGGTTGCCAGGTGTCTTGGAAATAACTCTTCGCCTCGGCGAGTTGGGGCGGGTCCTCAAAGATGGATTGAGTGCGGGTGGCACTTTCTGGGGGGACATCCCCAGCACTCCATTCCGACTCGGGTAACTCCGTGGGAGGGGCTTTGAGGGCGATCGCATCAATCCCTTCTGCTTCCGATACCAAACTCTCCTCGGCTGCTTGCGGGACCCCTGCCAACGAATCCAGGCGCACATTGGGCAGGGGAGGCGGTGCATCATCCAGAGGTCCGCGATTAGGTGATGCTGGGGCGGGATTCCCGTCTTGGCGGTTTTCTGGAGGAGAAGCGGGCTGGGTTGGTGCCGGAGTCGGGACCCTTTCCGGTGTCTGTTGCATCGGTGGGAAACTGGGTTGCGGTGCAGTTGTAGAATTTCCCCTTTGTGCCATCAGTTCATCCCAATCTGGGGGTTCTGGGATGGGGTCGTCTGCGAGGGAGGGTAGGGGACGGATGGGGGGCATCGGGTCCGAATCGTCGGGAGTAATTTCCAACTCGACTTGGGGGCGTTGGGGGGCTGATCCAGCCGGTGGAATCTGCAAGCCACTTTGCCGCCCTTCCTGCATGAGGGGTCTCGGTGTTGAGGCAACCGGGGGCGCTGCCGCCGGAGGTGATGCCGATGGGGCACGGGTGGGGGCTCGTTGGGGTGCTGGAGGCGGAGTGGTTTGACCCACCGGAGGGGCTGCCGCAGGTACGGGAGGGGAAGTTGGAGCCTTGGGGGGTAGGGTGGGCTGTTGACCGTTCGGGGGGGTTTGGAGGCCATTTTGGGCCGGATTTGCCCCGGGGGGAACGGTCGGAGGGGCGACGACTGGAGGAGGAACAGGGGCTACATTCTGCTCAGGTAAGGGTTCGGCGGGGCTTTGAGCAACCGTGGGCGTATCCCCTTCTGTAGCGGGATTGAGCAGTTTGACCAGGGAGGCGCTGACGCCGACGGTAAAAAGGGCCATTGCTGCGATCGCCAGCCAAGGGGGAGTCTTGGACAATCCGGCGACTCCGCCTAAGTTCGGTAAGGCGAGTAAATCCGCTGACGCCGAATCTAGGGCCGTAGCTAAGTCAAATAATTGCAACGTTCCCAAATTCACCAGGGGACCGGATTCTGGGGTCGCGAGTTCACCGAAATGTAACTCATGCACCAGTAATCCCCGAGGTTTTAAATAAATACCCAGAACGGGTTCAGGGGTTTGAGAATTCCAGGAGACTTGATCGGGTGAGGAAGAGGGTAAACCCGCTAATGGTTTTTCCTCTAGGGTCGGGTGAGGAGATTGTAAGCGGGTGGCCGGTTCGGTAATCTGCGTTGGGATTTCTGACGGCGTAGCGGTGGTGTCAGCTTCTGCAGCAAAGTAAGTGGCATTGAGGCGTTGAGGCGACTCCTGCAAGAAACCCTGGACATAATTTGTGACGGCATGAGATAAAGCGTCCAGGGATCGGGCGTCGCCGCGAATGGTCACTTGTTGTTCCTGGGGCAATTGCGGCGCATCAAAACTGAGTTGAAAGCGCAATTGTTTAAGGACAGGTTTGCCCATCCACTTGGCGAGAGGGGAGCTTTTTGCCACAATCTCTAGGGTGCAAGTGGGGGGCGTGTACCTTCGCAGAACAGAATTGAACGATGGCATGAGAAAATTTTGAGGGGGTATAGTGCTAAAGGAATGGTTAACGACTGACTGAGCGATCGAGCAAAGCCAACCATAGTCGTCGATGACCGCTAGGACCGCTATAGAAGAGTAAATCAATTAGCAGTTTGAGGGCTAAGTGAGTCAGCAGGTCCGGGGAGGTGGTGTCTCCATCTTCCATGCGTTCTTGGTAGGTGTTGCAAAAAGTGTCAATAAAGTCGCCTAACATAGACGCTTCATGAGGGGGGCGGTTTTGTTCGGTTAGCTGTTCCAGCAGGGCCACGCCACGCCGGATCAATTCGTGGTGGGTTTTTGCCAGGTGACAAATAATCATCACCAGCGATCGCGCTTCCTCCACATCCAGCTTTTTGCGGCCCCCCTGACTCTTGCGGATGGGATTCGATTGGCGCAGTCGCCACAATGAGACGCGATCGGCCACCACCGATTCGAGTCCCAACTCCTCTGCTGTTCGCAGAATCGCTTCCGAACCAATGTCCGCCAAGCATTCCAGGGCCAGCAAGACTAAATCTAACTGAGTTTTGATGTTATCCAACTGTGCCGGGGTCGGTGCATTCACACCCACTACTTCCTCCCAAGGCGGAGAAGCAGCGATCGGTGTCGCTTTGTTCGCAACACCGTTGGATTGACCCGGGGGAGCTAATTTTAGGGTCTGGCGCATCGTGAACCTCTGTGGATGGAGTTGGGGAGGATGGAGGAAATGGGGCAGATTGGGGAGATTGTTCGTAGTAACAACTTCAGTCGTTGCTCTAGTGTCATGGCGTCCGCCATGACAGTTACTATGAGCGGATTAAGGAGCTGTTGGGGGACTGGGGAACTCGCCTGCTTGGAGTGCGTTACTTGGCTGACGCCCTGTAACCCGGAAACGACTGAAGTCGTTACTATGAAACTTTTTTCTATCCTCCCCATCCTTCACCCTTCACCCTTCACCCGTCCCATTCCCTATTTAAGATACGCAATTGTAACACCGGAACCGCCCTCATTTTGGGGAGCAAGTTCATAGTGACTAATTTGGGGATGTTGTTTCAAGAACTCTTGCACCCCTTGGCGCAACTTACCCGTTCCTTTGCCATGAACAATCCACAGCGCACCACCTAGGGGAATTTGTTCGGCGATCGCCTGTTCTAGTTCCATTTCCGCATCGGCAACTCTGGCCCCTCGAATATCCAGATTATTTCGAGAGGTGCGGACGATGGGGGCTTGGGTTGCCACCTTTTCCGGGGCTGCCTCTGCTGCTGGGGAGACTTTCGTGGTTTGGGTAGCGGCTGGTTTTTTAGGCGGGAGTTCCACTTTTTGACCATCTAGGGATTCAATTTCTGTAATCCCGATGGTCATTTTCATCAGTCCAAACCGCACAGTCACCTCCAGGTCCCCTTCCCCGACTGCGAGCACTTCACCGGTTTGTCCAATTTGGGGAATCCGCACGCGATCGCCTGCTTTGGGACGAAATCCCGGTTTCGGTTTGGCGGCTTTTTGCTGTCTCGACGGCAGATGTTTTTCGGCAATTCCCTGTAAGTCCTGGGTTGCTTGATTGGCATCTTGTCCCGTCACGTTGCCTTGTTGCAAGCGCCGAATCACTTGGGCAATTTCTTGCTTGGCAACCGCGATCGCCTCCGCTACAGCCCTTTCTTGGGACTGCTGGAGTTGCCGTTCCCGTTCTTTCAAAGACTGGGCTTTATCCGCCACTTCCCGATACAGGCGTTCGGTTTCTCCCAGCAATTGACCCGCCTCTTTCGCCTTGGTTTCCTGCTGTTTGCGTTGACTTTCCAATCCCGCAATCACCCGATCAACGTCTTGATTCCCCGTGGGTGCGACTAAGTTTGCTGCCTGATCCACAATTTCCGACTTTAACCCGAGACGGCGAGCGATGGTTAAGGCATTAGAACGACCCGGAATCCCCCAGAGTAAGCGATAGGTGGGTTGTAAGGTGGCTTCATCAAACTCTACTGAGGCATTTTCAAAGCGCTCATCTTCATATTTGAGGGCCTTGAGTTCGCCATAGTGGGTGGTGGCGATGGTTAACTGGGAGCAATCGGCTAGATGATGCAACAGGGCGATCGCCAAGGCACTGCCTTCGGTGGGGTCGGTTCCAGCCCCCACTTCATCCAGTAACACCAGGGAGTCTGGGGTACAACTTCCTAAAATCCGCGTTATCCGGCGAATATGACCGGAAAAGGTGGAAAGGCTTTGTTCTAGGGACTGTTCGTCTCCGATATCCGCCAATACAAAGTCAAACCAAGGCAGTTCTACAGGTTCTCTGGCGGGGATGAATAAGCCCACTTTTGCCATAAGTACCCCTAACCCCAAGGTTTTCAGGGTGACGGTTTTTCCCCCAGTGTTGGGTCCGGTGATGGCAACGACCTTAATTTGAGGTTGGACAATTAAATCAATGGGGACGACGGCATTGCCATCTTCATGGTGTTGTTGCCAGATGAGCAGGGGATGGCGCAGTTGTCGCAGAGTAATGGTTTCTGCCTCTTCCCCTCGGTTAATAAAGGTCGGGGGGTTGGCATTTAACCAGTAACTATACCGGGCTCGGGCGGTTGCTAGATCCAGGATGGTGACGATCGCCAATAATCGTTCTAAATCTTCGACAACTTCGGTAATTTTGGCGGTTAATGCCCGCAAAATCGCCTCTTCTTCGGCTTTTTCCTGGCGCAGCAAGACCCTGGCTTTGTTGTTGAGTTCAACGACGCTATGAGGTTCTACATAGAGGGTAGCGCCACTCATAGAACTATCATGAACGATGCCGGGAATGGCATCTTTTTGGGGCGCTTTCACCGGGATCACAAAGCGATCGCTCCGTTTGGTGATGAGTTGTTCTTGAACGGCGTTGCTATGCCGTTGCAAGATGCTCTGCAATTTCTGATAAATCTGGTCGCGGACCGTGTGCTGACGCTGGCGAATTTCTCCTAACAGGGTGCTGGCGCGATCAGCCACTTGAGCGCGATCGTCGATGCAGCGATGGATTTCTTGTTCGATTTCGGGATAGGTTCGCAGATCCGCAACCAAACCGTTGAGGACGGACAATTGGGGGTGATCATCAATCGTACGTCGCAGTTGTCTGGCACCGGAGAGGGTCGTGGCGATCGCCAGCAGTTCCTCGGCAGATAAGATGCCATGCAAGTCCGCCCGTTCTAAGGAGTCCCCAATATCATGGATGCCATCAAAGGACAGGGTAACAAATCCCTGATTTTCTAATTCATAAACTTCTTGGGTTTGAGCAAGCAGTACCTGTGTTTCCTCCAACGTCTCAGGAATTTGGAGGTCACCGGCAGCCATTGCTCCAAGCTTGGTCCCAGCAAAGGTAGCTAGGTGCTGGCACAGGCGCGGCCATTCTAGGAGTTCTAAGGTCTCAGACTGAATCAATGCTTCAAAGCTAAATAGGAACTTGGGGAATTTATATCCTAATCGTAGCTTAGGGAAGATGGGGAGGTTGGGGAGACCGCCATCGAGATGGGGAGGTTGGGGTACATCAAATGAGCGTGATTTTATGAACCCGCGCAGGGATGGCTTGGTGTAGTTCACCTGAACGCGGAGGTATGGATAGGAGAGGTTTGGCGGACTCTAGGGCTTTTTTGGGGTCTAGCACCAAAGGATTCGTTTAAGACGGTTTCAAGTTCGGCGAGGGGGTCGCCTTCGATGCCTTCAAACATGGAGTTGAGGGCTTTTTGATCGCGATCGCTTAAGGGGAGGAACGAGGGGTTGAAACCGTAGCTTAAGGTTGCCATTACTATATCTCCGTGAATTGCTGTTTAAATTTTCGATGAATTCTTTAATCTCATTTATAAAGATATGATAAAGTTGTCCCAAAATGCTTCCGTGAAACCACCCAACTTCAAGCAGGGATACCTTTTTAGGGACTTGGTAAAACTTCACAACAGCCGCAGGTTTGGTGATTCGTCCAGAAGCAGGACAAATCACCGCTGACCCCTCAATCAAGTCAGGCAAAAATTTTACTGAGACGTTCTTGCAGCAGTTGGGGAAATTGGGCGTAGTATTTCTGGTTGAGGGGGGAGGGATGCGGAAGCGGGAGTAAGAGGATGGAACGCTGATGGGGATTCCCTTGCGAATCTTTCGCGCTCAGGGTAATGGGTTGGCTGGAACTGTAGCGATCGCCCCGCTGAAAAAATTCTTTCAAGGTCCCTTTTGGGGCATAAGGACTAAACCAGTCAAAAGCTTCGTTCCCAAGGGTAATAATGCGATCGCCTTGCCAGTGACAGACGAGGAGTCGCTCAATATAGGGCCGAAAACGCTGTTTAACCGCTGTGCTGTAGGCTTTATTTCCGGGGGGTTTGTAGGGTACGGTATTGGTGAGTAAAACCTGGTCTAGGACCTTTTCTAGTTCGGTTTTATCCCTGGCTTCGGTGTTAAAAAGAGTCCGATACAGTCCTTTACGAACGAGGGAGCCCCCGGCACCATATAACGGTTGGCGAGTTGCCACTTCATCTTTACCCAAATCTCGTCCAAAAACGCATAACTGACTTTGTAAATTCCCTGCATAGAGAATCGGTTGAGTCGGTTCTGCATTCGCTTTTTGATAAATGGGTTCATCAATGGGAAATTCAGCCCGTTTTGCTTCTTCCTGAATTTCATTAATTAACGTTTGAATGTCTAACATAGCAGTAACGAGGGACTGGATTAACACCCCTTACGTTACCTTGTTTTTGCGCCTTTAGATTGACTCCGGTGTGAAGTTTGACGGTTTTGGGACACAGGAGTATTCGGGAACTTTTTAGATTAATTGATAGGCTAAATCCGGGGTTGCCACGGGTTCATTCATGACTTGAAACCGAATGGTAGAAGCTGCCCAATTTTTGAAGTCGGGGGCTAACCGAACTAATTTTTGCATGATTTCATCATTCACCCATAAGATAACGGGAAAAGCGAAATCTTTGCGAAAATCATCCCGGACAAAGTTAGTTGCTGTCAGTAGTTGTTCAATAGAAATAACGGATTCTAATCCCAAAATCATTAAAGCATTGGGCTGTCTATTTTGGAGCGCTTGTTGTACGGTCGTGTAGAGGGTTTTGACCGAAGGCTGCAAAGATAACTGGTAAATATCTGAAGACAAATTCACCGGCAATTGCTTGACGAGTTGCGATCGCAGGGAAACGGAATTACAGCAGGCTAAAATTAGGCAAAATTGCCCTTGTGACAGAGAAATCGCTCGGTCTAATCGTTTCAGGGAGAGGGAGTGAGGATGAGCGGTTTCATCGGAGGAATACAGGTCTATCATGGGCTATATCCTAAATTTTTTTATGATATTCAGAGGGTGTCCTCGGGGGTTCTGCGTGCGGGTCGGTTGCGATAGACCTCTGGGCGATCGCACCCTTGATAGCACCTGCACCCCTGTAGCGGGGTGAGCGTGATTGCAAAGGCATGAAATCAACGGACGATCCCAGCCTGAGAGAGGCAATCACTTGTTCCGAGGAGTTTTCCCTTAAAAATCCTTTCGGCAAACTGGGTGGATTGCACCGTAGCCTGAAGGGTCAGGGGAATAGCTAATCATACTAATGTTTCTATAGAAGTATATTCCATTTTTCTTCAAAAAAGGTTAAATTTTTATAACAATTTGCACAATTCGGTGGTGATTTCACTCTTTGGGTCAATCTGAACGCGCTCAAGACGCAGCTAATCTGTCTAAAGTTCCATCCTCCTAGGGGTCTGAAGGTTAGAGTTGCGATAACATTGAGAGAATTGATGCCACTTGACTACCCCAGAAGGGAGAAGTATGCCTGGAGATTGTTTCGGCTGAAACACTTAATATAAAAGGTTTTCAGGGATTTACAACCCCAGGAAAAAC
The DNA here is from genome assembly GCA_965650385.1 of uncultured Oscillatoriaceae bacterium. Taxonomy (GTDB): domain Bacteria; phylum Cyanobacteriota; class Cyanobacteriia; order Cyanobacteriales; family Laspinemataceae; genus Laspinema. Next base: position 7,764 of record CBFGOM010000123.1, on the reverse strand, counting down.
CTAAGTTCGGATAGGAGCAAAATATTAAGAATCGATCGTATTTAGGTGAGCAATTGCTCCGAGTATCCACCTCGGGACAGATTAGGATGAGGAGGCGGCATAACAAATCCCTCCCCAGATTTATTCAGGGTTGGGATTCCAAAGACCCGACCCTACTGATGTCTAGGACCTTGTTCAAGAGGAGAGAGAATCCTCCCATTCCAGGACCCATGACCCAGCACAAATGAACCATGACCACCAATAAACCGAATCCTGTTTTCCCCAGTTTTTCCTGTCAAGGAAGCAAAATCAGCTAGGGATTAACTGTTGGATTGCCTTGACGAGGACTTCAGGTTCTACAGGCTTGGACAGGTGCAATTGAAATCCGGCTTGAAGGGCTTTTTGCTGATTGGACTCTCCGGCGTAAGCGGTTAAGGCGATCGCGGGAATTGCGCCACCCTGTGCCGAGGGCCGGTTCCTCACTTGACGAATCAGCATATATCCATCAATATCAGGCATTCCCAGGTCAGTGACTAGAATATCAAAGTTATGGCCGTCGAGGCAATTAAGCGCTTCAACTGCCGAGGCTGCTACTTTGACTTGTGCTCCGGCTTCAGCTAAAATTGTTGTCGCTAATTCTCTCATATCCGCCTCATCGTCTACTAACAAAATGTGAACTCCTTTCAGCGGTGAGGCTTCTATTGCCACAATTACATCAGATTCCCCACTCACCCCAGGCGTTCCCCGGTCCTGAGTGAGAGGCAAACCGATGGTAAAGGTTGCCCCTTGTCCTTCTCCGGGACTGGTTACGGCAACGGTTCCTCCATGTAATTCAGTCAGATAGCGCACGATCGCCAGTCCTAATCCGAGACCCCCAAATTGTCGGGTAGTTTTTCCATCCTGTTGGCGGAACAAGTCGAAGACATAGGGCAAAAACTCGCGATCAATGCCTTTTCCGGTATCTGTCACCCGAATTTGAGCAAAACCGTCTGTCCGCTGAAGGTAAACATCCACCTGTCCCCCAGTCGGTGTAAATTTAACGGCATTGGATAACAAGTTCCACATAATTTGCTGAATTCGATCGCGATCGCCCGATACTGGCGCAATATCGGCATCAAAATGGGTAGCAATCTGGATCTCTTTGGAACTGGCGGCGAGTTGAACGGTTTCCAGGGCTGATTCTAGGGTGGGAACTAAGTCAACAGAACCGACATGGAGGGCAATTTTACCCTGGAGGATGCGAGATACATCTAATAAATCCTCAATCAGTTTAGAGAGCAAGCGAGCATTGCGCTCAATGGTTTCCAAAGCGCGATCGCGGGAGGAGTCATCAAATTGGCGAGTTCTCAGGAGTCTGGACCAGCCCAAAATCGGATTTAAGGGCGATCGCAACTCGTGAGACAGAACGGCCAAAAATTCATCTTTGATGCGGTTGGCAGCTTCCGATTCCTCTCTGGCTGCTCGTTCCCGGGCGAGGAGTTGTTCCCGTTCTTCCTCCGCCTGTTTGCGATCGGTGATATCTGTATTACAGCCCACATAGCCGACAAAGCGAGTGCCCTCAAACCGGGGCAAACCTAGCACTTCCATCCACCGATACACGCCATCATGACGCCGCATCCTCACAATGGCTCGATGCTCACTTCGATTGGCGATCGCCAAGCTATACTCTCGAATATAATCCGCCCAATCATCCGGATGCAAACTTTCGGTCCAATCTTGGGTGATATCGGATTGACACAACCCCGTAAACTCTCGGTATCGTTCATTCACAAAGTGACAACAAGCTTGCTCATCTTGCATCCAAATCTGGATCGGAACCTTATCCGCCAACAGCCGGAAACGATACTCTGATTCACGCAATTCCCCCTCAACCTGTTTGAGACGGCTAATATCTAAATTAATCCCCGCCCAACAGATAATCTCTCCGAATTGATTGCGCACAGGTACTCCCCGAACCAGAATGGGATGCCAGTTGCCATCGACCCCGCGCACGAGTTGTTCCCGATCCCACAAATCCCCTGTGATGGATCCCGCAGTCCAGTCCGCGAGAGTCTGTTCAGCGGCTTCCGGTGCTAATACCTGTAACCAACTTAACCCCTTCCATTCTTCTAAGGTCATGCCTACGAGACGCAAAAATGAATCGCTTGCATAAAGGTGTTGTCCCTGGCGATCACAAATCCAAATCCCATAATCTAAGCTTTCTCCGATCGCCCGATATACGCCTTCGGTTTGGCGGATGGCTTCTTGCGCAAAATAGCGATCGGTAATATCAGAAAAGGTCACAACTCCAGCCCTGATTGTACCATTTTCGTCGTACACCGGGGCGGAATTGACGAGGATAATTCCCCTTGTGCCATCTCCCCGAGTAAAATGCATTTCTTCGTTTTTGATGACTTCACCGCTATACACGGAACGGTATAACGGCCAGTCTTTGAGTTCATAAGTCCGCCCATCGGGATAAAATGCCTGATAGAGGCTGGGGTGATTGAGGTTCTCCACCGGCATTAAGTCGGGAATCCGGGCAATTTGTTGAATTTGCTCATTAAACAAGAGAATTTTGCCCGAGGGAGCTTCCGCAACAACGACCCCAGCGGGTAATTGTTCCAAAATAGCATTTAGCAGTTTTCGCTTCATGCTGACGCGATCAAGCAATTCTTGCTTTTCTACTTCCTCTTGCTTGCGATCGCTAATGTCTTGCATCACCCCTAATATACTCAGAACTTGTCCGCTGGAATCATATTGAGGGAGTCCTTTCACTGCGACCCATCGTTGATTCCCATCGGGACGTTGGATGCGATATTCAATGTCGTAGTCCTGACGATCGCGAATGGAGCGTTCCATCGCCTGTTTTACTTTATGGCGATCCTCGTCAGGTAACATTTGCTGGATTTGAGACCAAGTGAGGTCCGGTTGAGGGAGAATGCCCCAAATTTCTGCGGCTTTGGGGGAAAAGGTCACCCGATCGCTGGCAACCTCCCAACTGCAATCTCCCATTTTTGCCGCTTCTAAAGCAAGGCTGAGGCGTTGTGCGCTGGTTCTTAAGGCTTCTTCGGTTTCCTTGCGATCGGTAATATCAATTTGGATACCGCTGATTCCCTTGATTTGACCGTTTTCATCTAAAAGGCTCTCACCAATATTGCTCAACCAGCGTAGGGACCCGTTGGGTAGCAAGACTCGATATTCTAAGTTAAAGTTACGGGGACTATTTAAGGTCGTTTGTACCAATGCCTCGACGGTTTGGCGATCATCGGGATGAATCGCTGCTAACCAGTTTTGATAGGTGGTTTCACAATCGCCGGGTTCATATCCTAACAATCGATAATTTTCATCGGACCAGAAGCAGCGATCGCTCGTTATATCCCATTCCCAGATTCCCGCATTGGCGGCACTGAGTGCGAGGGATAACCGCCGTTCATTTTCTTGCAAAGCGGCTTCTGCCCGAATGCGATCGCTAATATCCAGGGCTACCCCTGCGAGAAACTGTTGTCCCGTTCTATCCCGGAAGGGAAATTTATAGGACATATAATAACAAGTTTCCCCATTTTCTTGTTCAATAGTTTCTAAAAATTGAATGGGTGCATCTTGCTCTAGGACTTGGCGATCATTGATTTGCCACTGGGTGGCAACCTCACTTGGAAATAAGTCAAAGTCAGTTTTTCCCAAAATTTCCGCACTGGGACGCTGCAACAATCGCTCTAAGGCAGCATTGATGTATATTTTTCGTCCCTTTGCATCCTTGATAAAGGCGGCAAAAGGGCTATAGCTCATGAAGTGAGAAAATAATTCTTGACTCTCTCGCAAAGCATCTTCCGTGCGTTTGCGTTCGATAAATTGGGCAATTTGAGAGCCAATGGCTGCCATCAAGTCCAATAAATCGGGGTCTGCTGCTTGGAGGCGATCGCTAAAGCATTCGATTTCCGCTAAGAGTTTATCTCCTAACAAAATCGGAAAGCCGCAGGCAGTCTTGAGTCCAGCGTTGAGGGCGGCGGTGGTTCTGGGGAAGTTCCCATCGGTTTCTAAGTCAGCTATCCAAACCGCTTGACGGGTCTGCCAAATCCGTCCTGGCAAGCCAACTCCAGGCGGAAAGCTGATTTGTGTAGTGAGATTCAAAAACTCCTGGAGTTCTAAACCGGGTAAATGCCAAGTTTGGAAGGAGTGCAGACAATTATCTTCGGGATGAAGGGTCCAAATCGTCCCCACTTGCCATCCTAAACTTTCGCACAAAGCTTGTAAAATAGCCGGAACGGCATCAACCCAAGTCGCTGCTTCAGCTAACACCTGAGCGATCGCATATTGAGCAAATTGGCGCTGTTGAGTCCGCTTGCGATCGCTGATATCTCGAAGATAAACCCCAATTCCTTCATTCAGGGGAAATGCCGTGAGTTCTATCCACCGATTAGATTCCGATAAAAAATATTCCTCGCTTACCGAAATTTTTTGGGTCTGCGATCGCTGTAGGGCTTGATTATTCAGCCACTCCAGCTTACTCCCTGCGGCACTCTGTTCCTCACAGATACTTTCGCCTAATAACTGTTCGGGCGATCGCTGCAACAGCCTTCCTGCTTCCGCATTGACGTAAGTAAAGCGCCAATTGTCATCCAAAGCAATAAATCCATCGGGTATGCTTTCTAGGACATGAGATACCCGTTGGTTTACCGATGGCAGGGATTTCTCCATTTGAGGAATCCCTACCTTTCCTTGTTCACCCTCTTGAGAGCCTTTTAGAAACGCTGATGAAATCACCCCCCTGGCGGAGTCTGCCTCCTGGGGGAGATCTGTCCCTGTCTCGGGAGTGCGGGTGATGATATTAAAAACACCCGCGACTTTTCCTTGTTCATTGAAAATCGGACTAGCGGCGAGGGAAATAGTCACCGCCTCCGCACAATTGCAGCGATCGCACTCAAAGTATTGATTTTCTAACTGATAAGCTTGTCCTGTGGCAAATACCGCAGCAACTGCTCTTGCTATTGCCGGAACATAGTTCGTCCAACAGTCCCGCACAGGCTGACCCAATAATCGCAACTGGGGAGTTTCTTCGAGTAGCTGATGGTACGCATCATTGTAAAATTGTATCCAGTCGGGTCCCCACAAAATGGCGATCGCCACGGGAGAAGTCAAGCTTAAATGGACCGCATTGCGCAAACTCCCCGGCCAACTTTCCATTGCACCAAGGGGGGTCGCTGTCCAGTCTATCCTTCCGATCCACCGCCCCATCTCGCCACCGACTGCCAAATTATCCTCCACATCCATTGCTTTGCTTTCCTTGGGTATCCAGCTCTAATCCTGTAGGTCTAAATAGCTCAACAGAAGGTCTCGACTCCCCTCTCGTAGCTGTGGTGATGGGGAATCTCCCAGTTCCTCAATCACGGCTCGAATCTGCTGTAAGGCTAAAGAAGACGGCTGGACGCGAGCATTTTCCCAACGATTGATTGTCGCATAAGCTACCCCCAATTTCAAGGCAAACTGTTCTTGGGTTAATCCAGCAAGCAGCCGCAGTTCCCGAATCAGATGTCCCACTTGGGGTTGCTTGAGGGGCAAGGTTTTGTTAGCCCCTACCGTGATTCTTGAGGAAGACCCCATATTTCTGCCGGTGATGTAACATTTGTTATGTCAATTTTCGGTCAAAAGCTTTAAACGGCTATCTATCTAAAGAGGGATTTCAGAATCACTCCTTAGATGTATAGGGAAAGGAGTTACCCGCTAGAAATGAAGGAATTCCCGCAGTTTATAGTCCAGGCTGACAAAGCTGGATAATCATTTAAACTGGTAGAGATTCATTGTTGAAACAGGTCGAGAAGTTATGCGTCAGGTTCCTTCCCCCCTTAAAACTGGACTGTTGCGCGGGATGCTGGCATCGGCGATCGCCATTCCATTATCGATTGTAGTCGAGATGGCGATGTTTAATAGCCTTGATCGCCCTTTTCCAACCCGTTTTCATGGGTTGCAGCTTGTTAAGGCTCAACATTCCAGCCAGAGTCACCCCACCCCTTTTCCCTTCACCGAAGGAGTTGCCGGAAAAAATGGCATGGTTGTTACTGCCTCTCGGGAAGCCTCACAAGTTGGGTCGGAAATCCTGAAAGCGGGGGGAAATGCGGTAGATGCTGCGGTAGCAGTGGGGTATGCTTTAGCCGTCACCCATCCTTGTTGTGGCAACCTGGGTGGAGGTGGATTTATGCTCCTGCGTCAGGCAAATGGGGAGGAAGTGTTTCTGGATTTTCGGGAAACAGCACCCCTGGCGGCGACCCCTGATATGTATCTCGATGAAACCGGGGAAGTGGTGGAGGGGTTAAGTGAGCAAGGGTATTTAGCGGTTGCGGTTCCCGGTACGGTGAAGGGACTCGATCGCGCCTTAACTCGCTATGGTACTCTTGATCGCACTCAGGTGATGGCGGGCGCGATCGCCTTAGCCCGAGATGGATTTATTTTACAACCCGGTGATATTGAGATTCTCAATCGCAGTGTGGAAGAATTTCAACAACAGCCACAAGTGGCAGCGATTTTCTTAAAAGATGGCACAACTCCCTACAAAGTGGGCGATCGCCTGGTCCAACCAGATTTAGCCAACAGTTTACAACTGATTGTGGACCAAGGACCGGATGCTTTTTATACAGGACCCATTGCTGAAAAAATCGTTAACGCCAGTGAACAGAACGGGGGGATTCTCACTTTAGAAGATTTTAGCACTTATCGGGTGACCGAATCTGCCCCCGTTGAATGTTCTTATCGAGGCGATCGCGTGATTTCTTCACCGCCACCGGGAAGCGGAATCACCCTCTGTCAAATGCTGAATGTGCTAAATGGATATTCCATCGCCGAACTCAACCGCAGCGAAGCCAACCGTCTGCATTGGATGCTATCGGCGATGTTGTTTGCCTTTGCTGATCGCAACACCTATTTAGGGGACCCGGCTTTTGTGGATAATCCCAGCGATCGGCTACTCTCCCCCGACTATGCCGCCGAACTTCGCGCCAAAATTCCCGAAAATCAAGCCATTCCCCCGGAACCCCTTTTTCATCAAACTCCTGAATCCACCGGAACCGATACCACTCACTACTCCATCGTTGATCGCTTCGGTAATGCTGTCTCGGTGACTTATACTATTAATTCTTTATTTGGGGCAATGGAAATTGCACCAGGGACCGGATTTTTTCTGAATAATGAAATGGACGATTTCACCGCCAAACCGGGCGTTCCCAATCAATTTGGGTTAGTTCAGGGAACTGTTAATCGCATCGAACCGGGGAAACGTCCTCTTTCTTCCATGAGTCCAACCATTGTCACCCGTAATGGTCAATTGTTGCTCGTTACTGGAAGTCCTGGAGGTTCCACCATTCCCACTACAGTTTTACAAGTGATCACTCATATACGCGATCGCAACATGACCGTAGCACAAGCTGTCAGCCACCCCCGCTTTCATTACCAAGGATTACCGAACCAAGTCAGAACCGAACCTTTGGCACTCTCTCCCGACACCGTAGAACGGCTATCCGCAATGGGATATCACATCGAATCCTTATCAACCAATTGGGGTGCAGCCTCATCCATTGCTGTAGAGGGAGACACCCTCTGGGGAGCAAATGACCCCCGTCGTCCAGCCGGTGCAGCAGTTGGGTATTAAAATGAGAGGATTTTGATACTTCAAACAAGGGGGAGGTGAATTCAATTTTTTCTAATAAAAAGTCTTGATTTTATCAAAATTAATAGTTTTAAACTCACAGATTATGTGAGTCAATACAGACAATATTTGGTCAATTTATTTAATCAAATTATTCTTGATTTATAAAT
>CBFGOM010000122.1:0-19752 GCA_965650385.1 uncultured Oscillatoriaceae bacterium | reverse complement strand
CATTGATGTGATTGACATAAGATATTCTGATATTGAATATTATCTAAACCAAGAGAACCAGGAAGATATTAAAAATAAAAGTGTAAGGAAACAATTTGTTTATGAGTACCTCGTCAAAAAAAATGAAACCATTATTTTTTTAGAATCTAATATTGTAAGCCAATTTATATTACCAGGATACAAGCAAGATAAGATATTGAAATACTATCCGGAATTTATGGATGGATACATTCGTCTGATGACCCTGGATTTTCAAGCAGTTGCTGACCGCTATTTGTCTTGATAGATTGTTGTTTAGCAATATTACCTAAATTTTAATCTATAAGGTATCGCTGACAATAATCACAGTCTACCCTTCTCTCGCAGATTTTTAATATCTTCCTCAAAGTCCTCCACATCGTAATGAACGGGGATTTGACGACTGGCAAGTAGATGTTGAAAGGCGATGCGATTCATGGATGCAAATCGGCTCGCTTGACCTAGGGTGAGTTTCTCTTTCTGAAAAAGCATGACGGCGATTTCTTGTTTCATTTCTGCTTCCGTCATGCGGGTTGCTGTCAGCAGTTCATTGGGGATAACAATACTCATGGCTCTATTCCTCGCAATGTTACTATTATAATTACTTGGCGGCAGGGGGAGGTGCTGTTTCTGATGGCCCCCTTTCTCTAACCCCCAAATAAGCGGGCGATCGCCACCGTCACATCTGGAAAACTGACCGGATTAATCTCCCCCTGAGTCAACATTTCTTGACGTTGATACCCTTCATCTGTAGGCATCCTTAAAACAATCAACTGCTGAGTTCGTAAATTCACAATCCAATATTCAAGAATCCCAGCTTTCCCATAAATCTTACTCTTTACCTCAAAATCTTTACTGAAGCTCGTATCCGAATATTCTATCACCCAAAAAATGTTTTCCGGATAAGGATGGTGCTCTCGGTAATCTTGTCCCAAGCGTTGCACCACTGCAATATCCGGTTCCGGTTCTGAACCACTCTCCGGCAATGTAATGGGTTTAGCTTGCCGGACTTTAGCCCGATTTCCTAACAAATAGATGAGATACTCTCCCGCTTCATCGCTACAGTAAGCATGAGCTTCTCCCTCCGGGGCCATTTCTATAATTTCTCCATTCAATAACTCAACGTGCCGCCCTTCTAAAATCCCGGCAGCAATCATCTGGTGATACTCTTTCACTGTCCATTTTGCCCTGGTCAAAGTCATAGAACTCTACTCCTATCGCTTGTCAATTTAGTAACCACAGATTACACAGATTTACACAGACTTGAATCCGTGAAAATCTGTGTAATGAGTGGTTCTTCTTCTCCCCCCTCCTCAAAATCCCCATTACGGAAGTTATCAAAATATTAATATTTTTTACAAAAACAACAAAAATATTGTTTTAATATTAACCTGGATCGCAGACGCCTAGGGGTTTTCGACGCTTTTTAGGAATTTATACCTGAAAAAGTCACCTCTCAGAACCCCTGGAATTTTGAGATAATCAACAACAGCTTATCGCAGGCGCTCAAAACGCTGTATTTAAACCGAACATAGGGAGAACACTCAAATGAAATTGGCTTACTGGATGTATGCAGGTCCCGCCCACATTGGCACCCTCCGCATCGCAAGTTCTTTCAAAAATGTCCATGCCATCATGCACGCGCCCCTTGGGGATGACTATTTTAACGTGATGCGGTCTATGCTAGAGCGGGAGCGGAATTATACCCCAGTAACAACGAGTATCGTCGATCGCAACGTTCTCGCTCGGGGTTCCCAAGAAAAAGTCATCGATAATATCGTTCGCAAGGACCAAGAAGAAACCCCAGACTTGATTGTACTCACCCCCACCTGTACTTCTAGCATTCTTCAAGAAGATTTACAAAACTTTGTAGATCGGGCCCAGATGGAGTCCAAAGGCGATGTCATGCTGGCAGATGTCAACCATTACCGGGTGAATGAACTCCAAGCGGCAGACAGAACCCTCCTTCAAATTCTGCAATTCTATATCGCCAAAGGTCGCAAGAAAGGGGAAATTGCGGAAGGCAAAACGGAAAAACCTTCGGTGAATATCATCGGCACGACAACCCTGGGTTTCCACAATCAACATGATTGTATTGAACTGAAGAAATTAATGGCAGATTTGGGTATTGAAATTAATGCCATTATCCCGGAAGGTGCTTCGGTTAATGATTTAAAAAACCTGCCTCGTGCTTGGTTTAATCTGGTTCCCTATCGGGAAATTGGGATGATGAGCGCCCAATATCTCGCCGAAGAATTTGGAATGCCTTATGTGGATATCACGCCGATGGGAGTGGTGGAAACTGCCCGCTGTATTCGCAAGATTCAGCAGGTGATTAATGAGCAAGGGGCAAATGTGGATTATGAAGAGTATATCAATCATCAAACCATGTTTGTTTCCCAAGCAGCCTGGTTTTCTCGCTCTATTGACTGCCAGAATTTGACAGGTAAAAAAGCAGTGGTGTTTGGAGATAATACCCATGCCGCAGCGATGACCAAGATTTTGGCGCGGGAAATGGGAATTCATGTGGTTTTAGCGGGAACTTACTGCAAATATGACGCAGACTGGTTCCGGGAACAGGTAAGCGAATATTGTGATGAAGTGCTGATTAGTGAAGATAATGGGGAAATTGGAGATGCGATCGCCCGCATTGAACCCTCAGCAATCTTTGGTACGCAAATGGAACGGCACGTTGGCAAACGTTTAAATATTCCTTGTGGTGTAATTGCGGCACCAATTCACATCCAAAACTTCCCAATTGGATATAAACCGTTCCTCGGATATGAAGGAACCAATCAAGTCACGGATTTGGTTTATAACTCGTTTACCTTGGGAATGGAAGACCACTTGCTGGAAATCTTCGGTGGACATGATACGAAAGAGGTAATTCAGAAAACCATTTCTGCGGATTCTGATTTGAACTGGACTAAGGAAGCACAAGGAGAATTGAACAAGGTTCCCGGTTTTGTGCGCGGTAAGGTGAAGCGGAACACGGAGAAATTTGCCCGGGAACGTGGGTTTAGCCAGATTTCTTTGGAAGTGATGTATGCGGCGAAAGAAGCGGTAGGCGCGTAGATTTTACGGCTAGGTGGGGTGCCTCACCTGGCACAAATGATCAGGGTGCGATCGCCGAGGTGCTTAACGGGATTGAAGAGATGGATATCCTTAAGCAGCTATTGCAGCAGGCGATCGCCACCCCGTCCCTTACAGAATTTCAAGTTTTTCTGACGTCGGTTAGAACATCCGCCGAGTAAGAGGGACCCAAAGGGGAAAACCATTTTCCCCCTTTTTTACACGTCTATATTCCGCAAAATAACCTAATGACTATTCCTGATTTTCAATCCATTATGCTACCTTTATTGAATTTAGTGGCTGATGAAAAAGAGCATTCACTACGGGAAACAATTGATAATTTAAGTGCAACCTTTAAGCTTTCTGACGAAGAACGCACCAAACTACTACCTAGCAGTAAACAGGCAATGTTTGCTAATCGAGTGGGTTGGGCAAAAACTTATTTAATTAAGGCAGAATTGCTGGAAACCACAAAAAGAGGTTATTTTAAAATCACTCAACAAGGATTAAAAGTATGGAACGAACATCCTCTGCAAATTAGCACAAAATTTTTGCAGCAATTTCCAAGCTTTGTAAGCTTTCAACAGTTGAATAACAAATATTTAAACTCTCCTTCTTTAAATTCTGATCCCAACTCTACCACCACGCCTGAAGAAGAGTTAGACTCGGCATTTGTGAAGCTAAATCAAACGTTAGCCTCGGATTTAATTGAAGAAATTAAAACCTGCTCACCTCGATTTTTTGAAATATTAGTGGTTGACCTGTTGGTAAAGATGGGATATGGAGGAACCAGGAAAGATGCAGGTCAGGTAATTGGTCGTAGCCGGGATGGAGGAATAGATGGTTTAATTAATGAAGATAGACTGGGACTTGATGTCATCTATATTCAGGCGAAACGCTGGCAAAATCCAGTAGGACGGCAAGAAATCCAAAAGTTTACTGGGGCTTTAGAAGGAATTCGGGCTAAGAAAGGAATATTTATTACTTCATCCAGCTTTACCCCTAATGCTAAACAGTATGTAGGACAAATTGAGAAAAAAGTTATTTTAATAGATGGGGATGAACTTGCACAATTAATGATAGAACATAACGTCGGCGTTAGCCCTGTCGTCAGTTATGAAATTAAGAAAGTAGATTCAGATTATTTTATGGAAGAGTAGCCGATCGCCTTCTTATCTCCCTCCAAACAATAGCCCGAATATCAGCCAGTAAAATAGAGAGGTAACGAGCTGATTTTCCCTATTTTACCGGCGAATGGAATCACGGCTATAGCCCTGAAAAAAATCTAATTGAACTAATTTTCAGGTTTTTCCGCTTGAGGTGACGCTTCGGAAATCACCTCATATTCAATGACACCTTCAGGTTCGCGGACCACTTCAGATTCCAGGACCACTTCAGATTCCACCAGCATCGGAGGTGCCGTCGATTCTCCTCTCATTTCAGCAACGCGATCGCGGGTTTGATTCGCGACTTCACTCGCTTTTTCTCGCGCCTGTTCAGCAAAGGACATCGTACCTTCTCGCGCTTGTTCAGCAAAAGACATCGTACCTTCTCGCGCTTGTTCAGCAAAAGACATCGTACCTTCTCTCGCTTGTCCTGCCACTTCTTGCACTTTACTTTTCGCTTGTTCCGAGATATTTTGCGCTCCCTTCATTAATCCGCGCAAATCACCCATTGTTTTAGTATAATCATCTTTCAGCAACTCGCCGACTTTATGTAGTTTTTGATTCATACCATCGGTGTAGGGTTGAGGGTCTTGGATGGCTGTATCAATGACCAGAATTCGCTTACTGCCGATACTAGAAATATCATCGGGAGAGAGCAAATAAGTCCCTTCTACTGCACCGCGCCAACCACTCGATTTATAAAGATAACCCACTACAGCCCCTGTCTGAGTAGCAATGATATAATCACGCAATTCCCCCGCTGTGTTTCCGCTATCGGTCAAAACTTCATGACCCATAATCGGATGACTAATTTCCGGGGATTTTTCCGGTTCTTCTACCTCAGCATTAATGTTGACTAAAATACTATCTGCACCAATACTATAAATTTGCTCCCAAGTAAAAGAATGTCTTTTAACTCCCAATCCTAGAACGCCGCCTGATTTTGACGAAAACCCCACAACATGATGGGATTTTGCATTGAGCCAAAGTTCATCAATTCGGCCTACTTCTTCTGCAGTGCTGCGGTCAATAATGCGACGATTAATTAACTGAGAATACTGGATCACCTGTTGTTCGATTGCCATGTTAAAACTCCTATCGATTATCAACTCATCCGTGGTGCGGATGATGGACATGAGACCCCTGAGTGCCACCCGCTAAAAATCACGATGCTTTGCCCCCAACCCCTTAATTTTTTATAGTCTCCTAAAAGGAGCAATGGACAGGAGTAATGAGAATTACCCCAGGGAGTAAGTGGGAGGTAAGGGAGCAAGGTGGTCGAATGCGATCGCTCCATTGAATGGCGAGTTCCCTCTAGTTTGTCCGATCCTTTCCTTTATGAACTGATCCTAACAAAATCGTAGAGGAATTAGCCGATCGCTCAGGATGCGTAACTCTGTTTCATCACTTAGGGTTCCAAACAAGTTTGGGGAAGGGGAATGGGTACAGTGACATCTTCAGCAGTCACCGTATCCGGGTCTGGTAGACGCGTTTCAGACTCCGACTTTTGCAAGTCAGATGCAATTTTGGACTGATATTTTGACAGATGAATTTGAATTTGTGGCCCAGAACGCGCCAGGGAAAAAATTACTCCATCTTCTGCGGTCACTTGAGTAATGGGAGACCCCTTCAGATAAGTCCCATTAGTACCGAGATTAATAATTTTCCACTGGAGACCGGACCGCCGCAACTCTACATGATGTCGAGAAACCACAGCACTATAGAGCACAACATTGTTATCCGTCGCACGCCCAATCCGAATAACAGATTCGTTCTCAAATTTCCAACTCTGAATCGGCGTGGACTTAATCGGATGCAATAAAGTTAATGTAATCACAGGAGCATCCCTATTCAGTAGATCTACCTTTGATAACAAAGGCTTAAGGTACAGTAGCAACAGGGTACTTAAATTTTCCGGGTTAAAGAAAGGACCTATTTAAAGATAGCCCTGTCACCCTGCCTTGTCTCAATTCTCATGATCTTCTGTAGCAAGAAGACCAGGGGTTTGGTCTAAACTGGAATAGAAATCCAGAGTTAATGGGGCTGGCTAACAAAACCCCCGCCAGACTTAGAGCAAGTTGGCGGTGAGTCTGTCAACTGGGGAAAAAGCTGGTCAATTCCTAGTCTAAGCCTACAGCAACGGTTAGAAATCCGGTTAGGTTATAACATCACTGGTCTGGATAGCAATCCTAAATGATTTGTAACCCAGCCCATGAGTCAGAAGTGAACCACCGACGGCACGCCGATCAAACGCATAGATCAGAGTTTGAGCTTGAGCATCGATGACTTAAGCGCACCTGTGGACTGTTATAGCAACTCAGAAAAGGGAAATACCCGGTTTGTTGACCCCCAAAGTTAATCAGGAACTAATCCAGTGCTGATTCCCGAGATCCTAGGACAGTTGGAAAATAAAGGTGACCATATCCCCTTTACCCAAAGCAATGCGATCGCCCGCACGCAAAAGCTGGCGATTTCCCTTTGGTAACGGCAGATTATTGACGTAGGTCCCATTAGAACTCCCCACATCCTCCAGAAAGAAATTAGTTCCCTCTACACGGATATCCGCATGAATACGAGAGACTACCTCAGAATGGGGAAATCCCGACACATCCACATCCGGGGGAACCAGATCATTGGGTTTGCCAATGTGAACGACTGAGAGGGTCGAGGGTAATTCTATTGGAGTATTCGTTTGCACATGGAACAGTCGTGCTTGTGGCATCGCCTGAAGTTGAGTTGCCGAACTGCTTGCAACTGGCGTGGCAACTGGAGTCGGTAACGGAGTAGGGTCGGGAGTAGCAACCGGAGTCGGTAACGGAGTGGGTGCAACAGGTGCAGGAGTCGCAGCTTCCGGTTCCGAGGTTGAAAATCCGGCTAGGGGGTCTGGAGACACCAGAGGTTCCGGGGGGTCCAAATCCGGGAGCGACCCCGTAGAGGAAACCGAGGCACCAGAAACCACCGTCGGCACAGCTTCTGGGAATTCTACAGCGGAGCTTTCCTCCACAGTATTAACCTGGAGATTATAGCCACATTGACCACAGAAGGCGGCATCAGTTTGGACCGTTGCGCCACAGGAAGGACAGTTCATGGTGGCAGGCAGAGGAGTCAAACACGCCTCACATTGGATGGCTCCATCAGGATTTTGGTGGTTGCAATTCGGGCAAACTATCATCTTCGTTAAGTTCTCGCTTCGATATGATCGCAGAAAAGACGGGTTTAAACGGCTGCGATTGCAGCGGTTCAATGGCTTCAGGAGAGAAGAGCAACGAGCGGTTAATTGCAAAAGTCCATCGGACCTCTGGCTGAATCAAGCCGCCATGCCCTTGGGAATAGACCGTTTAGACGGCTAACTCCCGTCCTGCCGGTTCATCTAATAGCCACCATAACTCGCCTAAAGGCTGAATCAGCCGCGCCGGGTAAGTTAGAGGGTCAGCTTCGGCGGCGAAAATTTGTCCGAGGGCCTGTTGTTTGGAGGCACCAGCCACCAGAAAGAAGACATTGTGGGCGTGGTTAATTAGGGGAACGGTAAAGGTGATGCGGGGCTGTCCGTCTTTATTGCCTACGGTGACAAGGCGATCGCGCACTTGTAAGGCTTCGGTATGGGGAAATAGGGAGGCCGTATGAGCGTCATCGCCGATTCCCAGCAAAATGATATCAAAATTGGGGAACTCTCCCGGAGAAATGGCAAAGAATTGTTGCAAATGGGCCTCATGGTCCTGGGCATCCCTCGCCGGATCTTCTCCCTGGGTGGGAATCGGGTGAATGTTAGCCTCGGGAAAGCTAACGCGATCGAGCCATGCTTGACGTGCCATAAGCTGATTGCTCTCAGGATGGGTGGCAGGGACATAGCGTTCGTCCCCCCAAAAGATGTGAATTTTTTCCCAGGGAAGGTTCAGAGTTGCCAAGGATTCATACAGGGGTTTGGGAGTGCTGCCACCCGCCAGAGCGATGGTACAGCGATCGCCCTGTTGAATCGCTTCATCAATTTTGACCCGCACCAGTTCGAGCGATCGTTCCACTAGGGCAGTTTTATCCGCTAAGACTTCGACGTGATGATTCATCCGGTTGGATTAAAATGAGGGTTTTCCACCCTATTTTAGGCAATCTGGTCAAGAGGGGATGGGGGAGATGGGGAGAATTGGGGAGATGGGGAGGATGGGGAGGATTGGGGAGATTCTTGCTGACTTAGCTTACGCAAGTCATGCCATCTGGAGACTCTGCCTCCAGTCCAGAGGCAGGTAGGCGGCTTTCGCCAATTGTGCTTGTCATGGTAGAACCATAACACGACAGATATTCCCCATCCTCCCCATCTCGATGGCGGTCCTCCCCATCTCCCCAATCCTGATGCTTTCTCACCCCAATCCCGATCGCCTGATTATTTTTACCCGCCTTCCCTATCCTGGAATGACTAAAACCAGGCTGATTCCTGTATTGGGTCCAACAGGGGCGGCGCTGTTGCATCGACAATTGGGGGAACATACCCTAGCTACAGTTCGAGAAGGGTTGCAGCAAAAGACGGCAAAACCGATCGCAGTAGAAGTGCGATTTACTGGGGGAACCGTGGAACAGATGCAAGGGTGGTTGGGGGAAGAGTGGGAATATCGACCCCAGTCTGACGGAGATTTGGGCGATCGCCTCAAAGCTGCTGCTCAGGAGGCATTTGAGGCAGGATGCTCGCGGGTGGTAATCATCGGTACTGATTGCCCGGATTTGGATGCCGGGATCCTCAGACAAGGGTTTGAGTCCCTGCACGCTCATCACTTGGTGTTAGGACCCGCAATGGACGGGGGATATTACCTGATTGGACTGTCTCAGTTCGTTCCCCAACTCTTTGAGGGGATAGCTTGGGGAACTGGGGAAGTTTTGGCCCAAACCCTTGCTGTAGCAAGTTTTAAATCCCTAAGTGTGGCGCAGTTACCGCAACTGAAAGATATCGATCGCCCTGAAGATTTAGCTGAAATAGGGTCCCGATTCTTCCTGAGTCCCAAGGGAGGGAGTCTCTCAATTATCGTGCCGGTTTTGAACGAAGAGGCACGGATTGGGTCCACCTTAGCGGCAGTTTCTGGATTGTGTGATGTAGAAATTATCGTAGTGGATGGCGGTTCGAGCGATCGCACCGGGGAGATTGCAGCAGCTTATGGAGTTACCGTAGTCCGGAGTGAACCGGGGAGAGGGCGGCAAATGAATCTGGGGGCTGCTCAGGCAACGGGGGAAATCCTGCTCTTTTTACATGGGGATACTCGCTTGGGGCCAGGATTTGAGACCGAGATCCGGCGCATTTTAGAGGAACCCGAGGTGGTAGGGGGAGCCTTTGAATTGAAGATTGAGGGGCCAGAACCCATGCTACGAGTGATTGAATGGGGAGTGAAGTGGCGATCGCGCCTAGGGCAGATGCCTTATGGGGATCAGGGAATCTTTGTGCGTGCTGCCACCTTTTGGGAACTGGGGGGATTTGCCGAGATGGGGATCATGGAAGATTTTGAATTTGTGGGCCGCTTGAGACGACGTGGACCCCTGGCGATCGCCCCCACCCCCGCCTTCACCAGTGCCAGACGATGGCAGAAATTGGGCATTCTGCGAACAACTGGGATCAATCAACTGATGATTCTGGGATACTATTTGGGGATTTCACCGACCCGTTTAGCGCATTGGTATCGCACCATCGCAGTAAAATAGGGAAGGATTGGGGGAGTCGGCAGTCTGTGCTCGCTGAACTCCCCCAATCATTCCCCCTCCTGTTCGGGCATGGTTCTAGGGAACCTCAATATCTTCCGGTGGCTTTTACCCCCAGCAAAAACTACAATAAATTTTGGGTAAAGTTTACCCAATTGTGGTTAAAATTTCTGGGATTTAAGTTTAAACTTAAATCGGAGGATTCAATCAATCACCCTGGAACGCTGTGCGATCGCGTCAAACTCATTTGAGCCAGCACAAAACCCGGTCTATTAATAGTATCCTTGGGCAATCAGCATATAGCGATTAATCAGGATCTTAAGGGTTTACACTGAATTAACCTAGGTATTATATGGGTTTCTCGGAACCCACAAAACCCAAGTTTTCTTCGGTGTAAGGGCAGAATTTAGTCAACCTAATCGGGCTAAAAACTGCTCATCAAATGAGTAGAACAGGGACAGAAAAACTTCCCCTATTTTGGGGAATATAGCGGAAAATTTATAGGAGAATCATGAATCAAGAGTCTGTAGCTTCAATGTCCTTAAAAGTAATCGGGGTGATTTTAATTGTATCATCACTGGTAGATTATGTACTCTTAGCCTTTCCCTTTCAGCCCGGATCAAGAGAATGGCAAATTGCCTATGCAACTCAAATTGTAGAACGTGGAATCATTCCCTTAGTAGGGATAGCTTTTTTAGTCACTGGGTCTTGGATGGATCGGGCTGAGGGGGGAGGTGCCCCTAAACGTAACCCGTTCCAAGATTTGAGATTTTGGGCTTTTGTATTGTCTACCATTCTAGGGGTAGTATTTTTAGTTGTATTTCCCCTGCATTTGAATAACGTGCGTTTGCAACGTTCTGATGCCTTGCAACAGATTCGAGAACAGGCCAGCCAAACTGAAGGGCAAATCGTAAGTCAACTTGAAAATGAGAATGTAGAGACAGAAATTCAGCAACGACGGAGTGCAATTGGGGGACAAATTCGAGAATTACTCTCCAATCCAGACCGACTGAATGAAGCGCTAGAAAGTCCGGACGTTCCGGAACAAGAGAAGGAATTACTGACCCAATTCCAGCAAAATCCCCAAGCCCTGGATCAGTTCCTCAACCAACAATTTAGTACAGAAAATCTTCGGACTCAGCAACTGACCCAGATTCGCTCTCGGCAGCAAGAACTAGAAAATCAGACCAAAACTCGATTTACTAAGTTAGCTGTGCAAACTGGGATTAGTAGTTTGTTGTTATCTGTGGCTTATAGCATTATTGGTTGGACCGGTTTAAAAAGTATGGGGGGTGTTGGGGGAGGACGACGTAAATCGATGGGTCGTTAGAATTAAGAAAGGGGCGATCGCATTCAGGTATCACTCAGGGATATCCAGTTAAGTCGGGAAGTCAGATTGTGCTCAATTCTAGTCAAGTCTAAGTCTTAATAATTGGGCCTAATTGGGCGAAGTTGCCCTCATTCCCATCGTCTGAGTTGAGTTACGATGAGGGCGAAATGGGTGCGGAAGGGCGATCGCCCGGTGCAACCCGGATGCCATTTAGGGTGATGTGGTTTAAGGAAAGGGCCGATCGCAGCGTCGCCAAACCGTTTTGAGTGTTGATCGCAACAACTATTCACAAGTCAGCCAATTATTGGCAATTGCCCCCCATGTTCTCGATTTATATCCTGACCCATAACGAACAAATTGATATTGCTGCTTGCATCGAGTCCGCCCTGCTGAGTGATGAAATTATCGTGGTGGACTCGATGTCAAGCGATCGCACCGTGGAGATTGCCCGACAATATCCCGTCCAGGTGGTCCAGCATCCTTTTGAAAGTCACGGTAAACAACGGACTTGGATGCTGCAAGAACTACCCACCCAACATGAATGGGTTTATATCCTGGAAGCGGATGAACGCATGACTGCGGAACTGTTTCAGGAATGTCTTGATGCGATCGCCAACCCCGACGGGATTATCGGCTACTATGTCGCCGAGCGCGTCATGTTTATGAACCAATGGATTCGCTACAGCACCCAGTATCCCCGCTATCAACTGCGCTTATTCCGTAAAGATAAGGTATGGTTCACGGATTACGGACATACGGAACGGGAAGTCTGTGATGGTCCCACGGGATTTCTTAAAGAAACCTATCCCCACTACACCAGTAGCAAGGGATTGAGTCGCTGGTTAGACAAACACAACCGCTACTCCAGCGATGAAGCACAAGAAACCCTGCGCCAACTGGAAAAAGGAGAAGTCTCCTGGAATAATTTGTTCTTTGGGCGATCGGAAGTGGAAAAACGCAGAGCACTCAAAGATCTCTCCTTGCGCCTGCCCTTTCGCCCCCTGTTGCGCTTTATTTATATGTACTTTATGCTCGGGGGCATCCTTGATGGGCGCGCCGGATTTGCTTGGTGTACCTTACAAGCCTTCTATGAATATCTAATCTTGCTCAAAGTGTGGGAACTCCAAAATATGCCCATCCCTCAGTTAGACCCGCAACCGAGTAGCAATCCCTCCACATCCACTCCGTCTTAATTCTTGGGGTTCCGTTTTCTGTATCAGCCCGCGCAGGCGGGCTTTGCTCATGTAGTCCCAGGCTTTCCTTGCGGAACGCTCATAGAACAGCCTACGGGTTTTAACAGCCGGATCACAATTGGATTCCGTAGGACCCGTAACCGATTCCGTTTCCACTCAGCCGGAAAGTTTTTTCAATCCAGATGCAGGACATGGGGCAATAATTCTTTACAATTTACTAGAGAAGCGCCTGAGTTGAACTTGAGACTTTCTTTGCTCAGGGCGCAGGGTATAGTATCAGAAGATACTCCATGCTTTTTCAGTTTCTGTCAATGAACCGGTACCGATTCAGCCTTGGCTCCCTGAACCTGACTCAGGGGCTAAACCGCCTGTAAGAGTGCTAACCGAAAAAATCCTGGTTTTGTAGCGATTCATTCTCTGTGCCATCCCTCACCGCTGCTGACTCTGCCAGGGGATTTTGGGGCAATGAAACGATGGGGGCGCGACTCAGACGGTTTTTTGGAGACCGAAAATGATACCGTTTGTTGATAATCAAGCCGTTAAAAGTGGCGATCGCATAATGTTTCCGAATAAAAGGAGAGTGGGTGAGCTGTGATCCAACGCCTTAAACAAGACTTAAAAAATGACCTAATTGCTGGACTGCTGGTGATCATTCCCCTGGCAACCACGATTTGGCTGACGATTACGATTGCTCGATGGGTGATCGATTTCCTAACCAGTATTCCCAAGCAGCTTAACCCCTTCGATAACCTCCACCCGATTTTAGTCAACCTGATTAACTTAGGCGTCGGGTTGGCGGTTCCCCTCCTGAGTATTCTGCTGATTGGGTTGATGGCACGCAACATCGCCGGACGATGGTTGCTTGACTTGGGGGAACAAGTGCTGCAAGCGATTCCCCTGGCGGGTTCGGTTTATAAAACCCTCAAGCAAATTTTAGAAACCGTCCTCAAAGATTCTAACGGGAAATTTCGACGGGTGATTTTAGTCGAGTATCCGCGCAAAGGAATTTGGGCGATCGCCTTCGTGACTGGGGGTGTCGCTGGGGAAATCCAATCCCAACTCTCTGGGGGAATGGTCGGCGTTTTTATTCCCACCACACCGAACCCAACCAGTGGGTGGTATGCTGTCGTTTCTGAAGAAGAAGTGATCAATCTCTCCATGTCCGTGGAAGATGCCTTTAAAATCATCGTCTCGGGTGGGATTGTTAGCCCGCCGATGACTGGACCCTTGCCCCTGCCTCCATCGAGCGATCGCAAGCTACAGGAACTCCGAACAGAGGTCAAACGGCAGACCCTCGTTTCTGAAGAAGAAAAAGAATATATCTAAACCCACCCAAGTTAACTCCTCGCCTTATGAAAGCTCAAAGAGTCGCTCGTGAACTCGCCCTGCTGAGTATGAGTCAGCTCAGTTCCAACCTGGAAAAACTTAGCGCTCAACAACTCTCCGATCTAGTCCTCGCTGCGGTTCGCGCCCTCACCACTGAAGTTCACGATATCCTCGAAACTGCGGCGGCGGAACTCAAACGCAGCAATGATCGCCTGTTAGGGAGCGAAATTCAAGCCACCACGGTGCAAAGTTCTCGCACAATGGTTTACGAAGCCGTAGAACTCACCCAAACTGCCATTAACCGCGTGGCAATGGCAATGGAATTGCCCGAGTTTCTGCAACTGACCAACCAAAAAGAAGTTAAGGCGTACACCCTAGAAACCCTAACCCTAGTTAACGCCCATCGCGAAGAAATTGACGCCATCCTCCAACAGGCGATCGTCAATTGGCAACTCAATCGGATTGCCCGCATCGATCGCGATATCCTACGAATTGCGGTAGCTGAAATGCGGTATCTCGGACTCCAGGAACGCATTGCCATCAACGAAGCCGTGGAATTAGCCAAACGCTATAGCGGTGAAGATGGCTATCGCTTTGTCAATGGCGTCTTGCGTCGGGTCACCGAACAGTTTCATGAAACGGTGCCCCAAGAATAATCTATTCCCCGGTGGTTCAAAACCGGACTGTGCCTATTCTGGACTCGGGAGTAAAACCCGAACCCTTGGGCTTCAAAAATCTCTCCCCGACCCTCTAAAATAGTCGGCAAAGCTCTCTTGCTGGTAAGTGCTATGGTGTTTAATTGGTTCCGCCGTCAGTTCAACGAAAAAGAACAACAAGAACAAGAACAGGCAACAAAACCGACTGCAAAGCAGCCGGAATCTAATGCTGAGGAAACGACCCCAGAAGTTGCCGAAGATTACCTGAACTGGGCTAAAGCTGCTTATCAAAATATTCAAAAGCAACAGCTTTCTTCTGTGGAAGAACCTGTTGCTGAGGAAAAATTGGAAGCGGAGGGAGAACTGGAGGCTGAGGGAGAACCGGAAGAACTGGAGGCTGAGGGAGAACTGGAGGCTGAGGGGGAACTGGAGGCTGAGGGGGAACTGGAAGAACCGGAAGCTGAGGGGGAACTGGAAGAACCGGAAGCTGAGGAAGAACTGGAAGCTGAAGGAGAACTGGAAGCTGAAGAGCCTTTAGTTGAAGCAGAGGAAGCTAGAGAACCCGAGGCAGTTCCACAGGAAGTTATAGAACCGGCAGCGGCTCTTGCTATTGAAACCTCAGAAGCAACGGAAACCTCGGAACCAGAGGCTCCAGCACCGGCTCCAGTGTCATTCCTGGCACGGGCAGAGGCGGAACGACAGGCGAGAATGCAGCGGTTAGAGGAAACGGCTGTAGAGGCCCCGGTAGAGGAGGACTTCAGACGGACCTCGACCCCGGGACAAGGGGAGATTGAAGGGACAGAAATTCCCGGACTGGCATTTGATGAGGGCTTTTTGTGGTCAGCGGAAGTGCTGGCGGCGCAAGGACGCCGTGCCGATGAGGTTTCCATTGAAGAAATTACCTGGTTGCAGAAGTTACGCCAGGGGTTAGATAAGACTCGCCGGAGTTTAATTAACCAACTGCGGGCGATCGTAGGACAGGGGCCGCTCAATAAAGCAGCGGTGATGGAAATTGAAACGGCGCTGTTGCAAGCAGATGTTGGGGTGGAGGCAACGGAGTTGATTATTGAGGCCCTCCAGCAGAAGTTAAAAGAAGAGGCACTTCCCCCAGCAGAGGCGATCGCCTACCTGAAAAAAATCCTCCGGGAAATGCTCGATCGCCCCTTTCAGGAAAAATACAATGCCAACTTTGTCCCCGAGAAAGAAACCCTGAATATTTGGGTGATTGCCGGAGTCAATGGGGCCGGTAAAACTACCACCATCGGTAAAATTGCCCATTTGTCCAAACAATCGGGTTATAAAACCCTAATTGCCGCAGCAGATACCTTCCGCGCGGCTGCCGTCGAGCAAGTCAAGGTGTGGGGAAGCCGCGCCGATGTGGAAGTGATTGCTAACCCGGTAAAAAATTCCGACCCCGCAGCGGTCGTATTTGATGGGATTTCAGCCGCCCAAGCCCGGGGTACAGAACTGCTATTGGTGGATACTGCCGGACGTCTACAGAATAAAAAGAATCTGATGGACGAATTAGCAAAAATCCGTAGAATCGTGGATAGAAAAGCACCCGATGCAGTGGTAGAATCACTCCTGGTTTTAGATGCAACCCTGGGACAAAATGGCCTCCGTCAAGCTCAAGTCTTTTCGGAAGCGATTAATTTGAGTGGAGTCATCTTGACAAAATTGGATGGAACTGCTAAAGGTGGCATAGCGTTGGCGATCGTGCAGCAGATGGGATTACCCATTCGCTTTATTGGTGCCGGAGAAGGTATCGAAGACCTACGCCCCTTTTCTAGCTATGAGTTTGTTGAAGCGTTGATTGGCGGCTAGTATCCAGTGGGAGAAGCGAGACGTTAGACCTTCAGACTCAACGGGCGCAAGTCATCGGACTGAGGGTTTGAATGCAGTCTGTCCCGGCAGCTTATGGGCCCGCCGGGTCGAGTCTAGTTTTGAGGAATGGGTGATAACCTATCGCACAAATTAGCGATCGCCAACCCGGAATCAAGTTGGGAAAACCCCCCTATCAGTGGATTGGCAGCGCCTATAAATAGCGCTATGATGAATCCACATTTAAGGCAAGATCTGTAACAATCTGGATTGATATTCTTGCAGTCGGCTCAGGGCTGAGGAATCATCACACTGAAGCCGCCTGCTTGATAGAAAATCACTCCATAAGCGCGATCCGCATCGGAGATCGTGTGAGTTTTTTTCAAACCCACGCAAGACACTGGGGAGTCTCCCCAGATGCCAACACCCCTCGAATTTCAACCTTTTGCCGCGAATATTATCTTGCAACCGGGGTTAAATTCGGTGCATAAGGGTTAATTTTAGAAACGCTTTAACATACTGAACCCTTAAACCATCCATAAGGGCGATCGCCAAACCCAATTGGCAGCTATTGTTTAACATTCAGACTCTGTAGTGTGGGGTAATCTCTACCCCAAAACAAAAGATATAATCACTCCCGCTGGAGCGAGCTTGACTCAATGACTTCTTTGCCTCTCCCTCGACAGCCCTTTCAGCCCGATATACCCGACAACGGCAGCGCATCCGCAGACGTCACCCCCGTCTTTGCCCTCAAAGAACTGGTGGCGCGTTTGCATCGGGAACAAAAGAAAGTCCAAGATTTGCTGTCATCTTTGGGATTTGCTCTGCGCAGCTTTAACAATTTAAATCAGTTTTTAGAGTTGATTCCCTTGGTAGCAAGTCGGGTCACCGATGCCGATGGGGGAGCACTGATCCTGTTTAAACCGAATGGTCAAGTGAGGTTACAGCAACTTCATTGCCAAGATGGTCACGAATGTCATGATATTCGGCAGGCTTTAGAAAACCTGACTCGTCAAATCATGGATGATTCTAACCTGGCCGCCTCTAGTCTGCCTCCGTCGGCGTTAGATTATCAAGTGACGCCCTACCTGGGGTCAGATGTGCAGTTATTTGGCACGGCGATTTTGGTTAAAAATACGGAACGCGGTCGCCTGTATGTGTTCAGTCGAGACCCGGACTATACTTGGACTCCGACGCGCCAGAAGTTAGTTCGGTTAGTGGCGGATCAAACGGCGGTGGCGATCGAAAATGACGAGCTGACTGTAGAATTGCGGAAGAAGGAGCGACTGGACCGAGAGTTAGAAATTGGAGCAGAAATCCAACTGCGACTCCTGCCGCGCCAATGTCCGACGATTAACGGCATTGAATTGGCTGCCTGTTGTGAAACGGCCAGTCGGGTGGGGGGAGACTACTACGATTTTATTCCCACCACTCACGATTTTGCTCAATCTAAAAATCAAGGCGGAAAACCGAACGGACGCTGGAGCATCGTGATTGGCGATGTGATGGGGAAAGGGGTTCCTGCGGGGTTGATTATGACGATGACCCGAGGAATGTTACGCGCAGAGGTCCTCAACGGTCATTCCCCCTCGCGCATTCTTCAGCATTTGAACCGGGTCATGTATGCGGATTTGGAGAATTCTCATCGGTTTGTTACCCTGTTTTATTCCGAGTATGACCCTGAAACTCGGATTTTGTCCTATAGCAATGCGGCACATAATCCACCGTTATTGTGGCAAGCATCGACCAGGACGATTCAGCGGTTAGATACCTTGGGGATGTTGATTGGATTAGACCCGGATACCCAGTATCAAGAGGCACAGATTAAGCTAGAGCCTGGAGATACGCTGATTTATTACACGGACGGGTTTACCGATGCCAGTAACCAAGTGGGCGATCGCTTTGATGAGGAAAACCTCACAGCAGCCTTGGAATGGGCTTGTCAACATTATCACAAGCCCCAAGCCATTTTAGAACACCTATTTGAGCGAGTCAGCCATTTTATCGGTTCTGATACTCAAAATAATGATGATATGACCCTGATCGTGATGCAAGTCAAGGGGGACGAGGATAGCTCAAAAACTGGGTCTAAGGAGGACAATCTAGGCGGGGGTTGAAGTTGGCAGGGACGAATCCCTCATGATTAGAAGAATTGCCCAATTCTAAAAAGCTGATTGGCGTTTTTAAGGGGGGTTGGGGGGATCAATCCTTTTTTTACAATACATCTATTGAAGAATTGCGATCGGGTCGTTTACAAGGTAAACTTCATCCGGAATACTACAAGTCATACCCAATCCAGTTGTTCAAAGTCGGTTTTCGCTTTTAGCCCGCGCCTGCTGGCTTTGTCCCTATAGCCCCACCCTTGAGGATGTGGGGTTTTATAGACCTTTGAAAACCGGATTCCGTATAACACTCTTCATCCCCTCTCGCGAGGGTCAAAAACTCATGACAATCTATTTTTCTAGTCTTCATGAATTAATTGCTCAATGGGTTCTCCCTTCCTACAGCGGAGAAGTCGTCTCCCCGTTGATAGGGGAATCTTTCCGACAGGCGATCGTCCTTGCGCAACAAGTTAGCGACCCGGATATTATGGGTCGAATTAAAAGTGCTTGGGATAACTTTGTTGCAACTGGACAAATTTGGGCCTTAATCATTGGTATGGTTCTAGGTTATCTATTTCGGGGATTCCGAGGCGGTTAAAGTCACGGGTCATTGATCCTGGATAAGTTCTCAAACGAGAAGCAATATCAGGCCGGAAAAGAGCAAGAATGTGTGTGTGAGCGAGTTAAGAAGGCGGTTAATTGACCATGACAGAACAAAAAACCTGGAGTCAACGATTTGAAGGTGCATTGCATCCGGCGATCGCCCGCTTCAATGCGAGTATCGGGTTTGATATTCAACTGATTGAGTATGACTTGACCGGATCAATGGCCCATGCCAAAATGTTGGGCAAAACCGGCATTATCTCCCTGGATGAAGCAGATAAGCTGATTAAGGGACTTGAACAAATTCGCCAAGAATATCGCCAGGGATTATTTAAACCCGGAACCGATGCCGAAGATGTTCATTTTGCGGTTGAACGTCGCCTGACGGAATTGGTAGGAGATGTGGGGAAAAAACTCCACACGGCGCGATCGCGTAATGATCAAGTTGGGACGGATACCCGACTTTATCTCCGGGACCAAATCCAGCAAATTCGGCAACAAATTCGCGACTTTCAGAGTGTTTTGCTGGAGTTGGCCGATCGCCATGTGGAAACCTTAATTCCCGGTTATACGCACTTACAACGCGCCCAACCGATTAGTTTAGCCCATCACCTCCTGGCCTATTTTGAAATGGCACAGCGCGATTGGGAACGGTTAGGAGAGGTTTATCAGCGGGTGGACATTTGCCCGTTAGGTGCGGGGGCTTTAGCCGGAACAACTTTCCCCATTGATCGCCAGTTCTCTGCACAAGATCTGGGGTTTAGCCGCCCTTATAATAACAGTTTAGATGCG
>CBFGOM010000121.1:0-20018 GCA_965650385.1 uncultured Oscillatoriaceae bacterium | reverse complement strand
CATTCAGGGCAGAAGTGATTTGTTGAGGCATTTTTTGCCCCACAATGGCTACAGTAAACTAACTCAACCTGCAACTCTTTTTGTTTGAGTTCGGGTAAACCAATCATTTGAGCATTACTCTTACCCGGGGCTACCATTGGATAGCAGTTTTCGTTCCGGGTGACATGGACATCGAGGATAAAGGGTCCATCATGTGCCAGCATTTCGGCGATCGCACCTTGGAGCTCATCCCGGGTTGATACCACCTTGCCTTTAATGCCATAAGCCTGACAGAGTAAGGGAATATCAGGCATTCCAATCTCCATATTGGAGGAGGAGTAGCGTTCTCCATAGAAGGTTTCTTGCCACTGACGGACCATCCCTTGCCAGCCATTATTGATAATGACAATTTTGACTTTAATGCCGTACTGGGCGATCGTTCCCAGTTCTTGGAGGTTCATTTGGAAGCTGGCATCGCCACTGATACAGATGGTTTGTTGATCCGGTAGCGCCACTTGGGAACCCATCGCGGCAGGAACTCCAAACCCCATCGTGCCTAATCCGGCGCTGGAAATCCATCGGCGAGGACCATTTTTCAGGAACTGGGCAGCCCACATTTGATGCTGTCCCACGTCGGTAGTGTAGTAGGCATCCGGTGCTTGCCGTCCCACTTCAACGATCGCCTCTTGGGGAGAAAGGGCATTTTCTGGATGGGGCACCACCAAGGGATAATCTTCCCGCCAGCGATCAATTCGTCCTAACCATTCTTTAGTTTGATTGGCATCGGCAATATCCCCGGTTTCCCGCAGGCGACGCAGCAGATCCGTGAGCACTTGCTGCACGTCTCCGACGATGGGAACGTCCGGTCCCCGGTTTTTACCCACTTCTGCGGGGTCAATATCGATATGAATCACTTTAGCGCGGGCGGCAAACTCATCTAGCTTGCCGGTTACGCGATCGTCAAAGCGAGCACCGACGGCAATAAGCAAATCACATTCGCTTACGGCAAAATTCGCATAGGCGGTGCCATGCATTCCTAACATTCCCAAGGACAGGGGATGATGTTCATCAAAGGCCCCAATGCCCATCAAGGTGGTTGTTACGGGAATCTGAAAATGTTCGGCGAGTTCTTTAATCGAGTGATGGGCACTGGCGGCGATCGCCCCGCCACCGACATACAGTAAAGGTTTTTTGGCTTGGCGAATTAACTCGATCGCCTGATTAATTTGCCGGGGATTGCCTTTCACCGTCGGTCGATATCCCGGTAATTTAATGCTACCCGGTTCCACGGGCACATAATCAAACTCTTCCAACCCAACATCTTTGGGAATATCAATCAACACGGGTCCGGGTCTGCCGGTACTGGCAATATGAAACCCTTCCGCTATAATCCGTGCCATATCCCGAGGGTCGCGCACCACATAAGAATGCTTAACAATCGGTAAGGTAATGCCATAAATATCCGTTTCTTGGAAGGCATCCGTCCCGATCGCCGGACGCGGCACCTGTCCGGTGATAATCACCATTGGAATCGAGTCCATGTGGGCGGTGGCAATCCCCGTGACTAAATTAGTTGCCCCCGGACCCGATGTCCCAAAGCACACCCCCACCTTGCCTGTAGCGCGAGCATAACCATCGGCGGCATGAGAAGCGCCTTGTTCATGGCGGACTAAAATATGCTGGACATCCCCTGTCGCTTCAAACCGATACAGTTCATCATAAATCGGTAAAATTGCCCCCCCAGGATAGCCAAAAATATGTTTGACTCCGTGACGCTTGAGACTATCCATCAACGCATAAGCGCCGGTTCTACGGGTGGGAACCACGGCGGGTTTAGTTTTTCTGTCTGATCTGCTTTCTGAAAGCATGGGCAAACCTCATGTACTCTATGGCAATAGTTGTAAATCCCCGTTCTTGAGACCGGGGAAGAAAAATAACTCAAGGGAGTAGCTATTTCCCGGCCTGGTGAAGAACGGGTTACGGACGCTACTATAAAAGTTTCTATTTTCATCATGCCTTAAGAGTTCATGAAATATGATGTTTTTTTGTTGAGATTTTGGCGATCGCTTCTCATTTAGCCAACTTCAACCCATTCTGGCCCTTAACCAAACCTCGCCAGAATACACCCCGGGCATCATTGCCGATTGATCCCCATTTCTACCCCGACTCAACTCGGTTTTTTTGCTAAACCCCGGAGTTCATCATCAAATGGGTGCAGTCTGTGGCCCCCTTCATGCCATCCCACCCTCACTCTCCCCAAGACATAGGGAAAGGGACCCGAGGGGAAGCTACTTGAGGAGTGAATAGAGCTAGGGACCTAGGGTTAGACCTGAACAATCGGGTTGTGAGTGGGTCAACTCAACCCACTTCAAACCAATGCACCACCGGGATTTCGGTCAGAGGGGCTTGAGAAGCTGACGGCAGGGGACGGACTTTGTGAACAGAGGACATTTCGGTAATCTCACCAGGGTGGTGATGCCCACACGGAATTTCAATCGTAAACTCGGTGCCACGATTGGGGTGCGACTCACATCGGATTCGTCCCTGATGTTTTTTGACGATAATTTCATAGCTGATTGCCAATCCCAATCCCATTCCTTGTCCTACTTCCTTGGTGGTAAAAAAGGGGTTGAAAATCTGGTTTTGCAGTTCTGAGGGAATTCCTTTTCCATTATCTGTAATCCGAATGATTACTCGCTCATCTTGACGTTCAGTTTTAATCGTTATTTTGGGGGGAACCGGCTCATTATCAGGGGAAAAGACTTCCCCGGCAGAGAGTTCAATGCGATCGCTTACCGCATCGATCGCGTTGGTTAAAATATTGATAAATACTTGATTCAGTTGTCCTGGATAACACTCGACTGGGGGTAACTCTCCATACTCTTTGATGAGTTCAATGTGACTCTCATCTAGCCGATGTTGTAGCATCACTAAAGTGCTATCCATTCCTTCATGGATATCGGCTTCTTTTCGATCCGCTTCATCCATCCGCGAAAAATTGCGTAATTTCATGACAATTTCGCGAATGCGATCGGATCCCCCTCGGATGGAAGAGATTAATCGGGGCAAGTCTTCCCGAATAAAGTCTAAATCTAAGGAATCCTTGAAATCTTGAAGGGTAATCGGCAACTCAGGAAAGGCTTGCTCGTAAAGTTCGACTAAGGTTAATAATCCTTCAGCATATTCAATAAAATGAATCAAGTTTCCTGAAATAAAACTGATGGGATTGTTGATTTCGTGGGCAATACCCGCCACCAGTTGCCCGAGTCCGGACATTTTTTCCTTTTGGACGAGTTGCGATTGGGTTTCTTTGAGATTCTCTAGGGCTTCCGTCAGTTCTTGCGTGCGCTCTTGGACCCGCAATTCTAACTCTTTGTTATAAAGTTGAGTTACCTCAATTTCATAACGTTTACATAAGTTATGATAAGCGTTAGAGTGATAGCGAAGTCGAGCAATTAGCTCAATTTTGTCTGGAATTTTAATTAAATAATCATTGGCCCCAGAAGCAAAAGCTTCTGCTTTTTGTTGAGGTTCTTCTTTCGTAGAAAGAACAACAATTGGAATATCACGAGTTGCTGGATTAGCTCTAAAAAAACGCAAGAGCATCAACCCATCAATTTCTCCCATGACTAAATCTTGTAAAATGACGGTGGGCTGAATTTGCGTGGCGATTTGAATAGCTTGATCAGGGTCCGTGCAAGAATAAAATTTAATATCTGTTTCAGTTGCCAACATTCGTCGAATGGCTTCACCGACAATCGGCTGATCGTCTATCAATAAAATTGATACCGGTTGGGCTGAAAGTTTTTTAATCATGGCGGTTCCCGGACTCGCACTGAAACTCGGAGGGATAGAACGTAGGGCGATCGCTGGATTCATCTTGACTAATTGTTTACCCATAATCCTTGACTGCATTTTCGCTCCTAAGCTATAATTTACGACCCTTGTAAGGGATTGAGTCACATTTCAATTGGATGACGTTTAAAGCGGAGAGGTCAAAGATTTTCTATCCCTCCCTTTAAGTTTTTTATACTCTGACATACTTTGTCATCTATCGTCAGGGGTAGAAAGATAATTCTCCTGCCCTGCTTGAGCTAAAAACTTTGATAGGTAAGGAATTCAGTGCTTTTGGCTATGGCTCACGGGGGATAACATGAGTAGCGATCGCTACTGAATTTTGTAAACCTCCGGGAATAGTGAGTCTCTAGGTTACTCCATTTTCCGGACTACTTTGGCTGAAAAAAGGTTCAACCCTATCGAATTTATTTTTCAAAGGATTAATTAAGCACTGCGGTACACTAACACTCAGAAACTGGGATATGTTATGCTATTCCTGCATAATGATACGGAATTGGGCATTCAAAGATCTATAAAAACCCACACCCGTCAAGGGTGGGGCTATACGAACAAAGCCCGCCTAGGCGGGCTCATAGAAAAACCCGACTTTTGATACCCGGATTTGGTATTACACGAAATTCAAGCTAAGAAGCCTTAGTTTTTGTCCCTGACATCGCATACTCTACCAAAGCTCTGGAGTAAGTAGCTGTAAAACTAGATACTGTACCTGAGTTTTGCCTCGATCGCAGTTGGTCAGGATAAGAATATAATCCGCACAAAGGCTAAGATTTTGGGATAGGGAGTCCTCCAAAACCTGAAGAGGAAAGATTCGGTGAAAACGGGGTTGCTAACGGACAAAAACCAGGTTTCGAGGCGAATTTATGGCTCATTATCCGTGTTTTTATCAAAAAATCCGGGTATAGCGTTTCTTAAGCGATTGCGGTCCAGTTTTAGGGTCCAAGTCCCCCTGGACCCGAGAGATTTAGGGGGAGCATTGGGTATTCAGTCGGTCGAAAACTGCTCTATTTTCCCTGTTGGTTTCTAATCTCGACTGTACCGATGCCCCTTACAGCCTTCCGCCTTCCGTTCTCCTTTTTAAGGGAGACGGAAGACGGATCTAAGGGACCTTGGGGGAGAAGCGATTCAGATTTGTGGAAGAGGTCTAATATTAAATCCCGGTGTCAAAAGTCGGGTTTTTGTATGAGCCCGCATAGGTAGGCTTTGTCCCCAAACCCCCCAGGCTTGACGCTGTGGATTTTTATAGATCTTTGAATGCTGGATGCCATCTAATATTAACTATTAATCTGGATACAGAGGGTTTTAAAGGGTGCAAGAAAGTTAGTCCCAAAGTTCTAGCGCGATCGCCCTAGATAATGATAAGAATACAATCCATACAAGATCTAGAGTTTTGGTGAGGTTGGGGGTAAAAAATCTCCCCACTTTAACCCCAAAACTGGAGTTTTTATTACAGAGTGAGGAGTTTAAGACCGATCGCTTCGGGAGTTAAACTTTCTTGCACCGCACCTAATTCAACCGCCGCTTTTGGCATTCCATAGACAATACAACTGTCTGCATCTTGGGCGATCGTCTGCCAACCTGCCGATCGCAAGACACTCAATCCCGCTGCTCCATCCCGTCCCATGCCAGTCAGCAATACCCCTAATCCTTGTCCCGGCCAGTTTTGAGCCAAACTGGTAAAAAACACATCGACAGAAGGACGATAGGGATTATTCAGGGGATGTTTAGTATAGTCCAGAGTGCGATCGGGACGCATGAACAGATGATCGTTAGTTCCTGCAACCACAATTTTACCCGGTTGCGGTGTCATTCCTACTTGAGCTAACTCAACTTTTAATCGGGTTTCCTGGGATAACCACTGGACAAAACTAGCGGAAAATTGCACATCAATATGTTGAACGATCGCCACAGAGAGTTGAAAATCCTGGGGTAACTGAGACAAAATTTTTGCGATCGCCGTGGGACCTCCTGTAGAAGCTCCGATCGCCACCAGGGAAGGATAAAGTTGATTCGTATAACAAGACTTAATGGGAATCAGACTTTTGGGTTTTTTGCTCAGAGGTTTACCCAGTAATTTATGAATCGTTCTAATTTTTTCTAAGAGAGTTTCTCCCCCTTTGGCATTTCCATAATATCCCAAAATCGGCGTAATCACGACATCCAGCGCCCCATATCCGAGGGCTTCAAATACTTGGGGTAAGTGAGTGTTAATGCTAGAGGTCACTAGCAAAATTGCACAGGGACAATGACGCATAATTTGACGAGTTGCCTCTACCCCATCCATCACCGGCATGAATACATCCATTAAAATTAGATCGGGGCGTACTGAAGCACATTTATCGAGCGCTTCAGCCCCATTGCGAGCAACCCAAAGCAGTTCGTACTCCGGCACTGATATTAAGACGCGCCGTAAAGCTTCTATTGCCAATAGCATATCATTAACAATAGCAATTTTCATATAGAGGTTAAGGTATGATGACTAGCAGATTTTGAAATGTATCCTATTATATCTAAAATTTCCTGATTTTTATCAAATTATTTTTTTTAGAAATAATGGATTCCCCTCCAGATTTTTAAGACAAATCCCCTAAAAGAAGATAACTTCTTCCACAAGAAGCGGCACTCAATCGCCGAAACTGACCTCTGTTAGCCATCCCTATTTTGGGGTCACACTCCTGGGGAAGACATCTGCCCTTATATTCCTAGAGATTGCCACCACTTTGGTCCTTTCAAATTTCATCCGGGGTTCCAATCATATCCATGACCGCATTTAAAAATGTGTCATCATGAAAACTGCTTTTTGTCAAGTAATAATTTGCCCCGGCTTCTAACCCTAAAAGGCGGTCTTCTTCCCGGTCTTTGTAAGAAACAATAATCACGGGAGTAGACTTGAGCTTGGCATTACTTTTAAGGTGATTAACGAGTTCAATGCCATTCATGCGCGGCATATCTACATCAGTAATAATTAGGTCATAGTCACCGCTGCGGGCGGCATTCCAAGCATCAATTCCATTGACAGCAACATCGACGTTATAGCCTTTATTTTGTAAAAGTTTTCGTTCCATTTCCCGCACTGTAATCGAATCATCAACCACGAGAATTTTTTGATGACGTTTGAACTCTTTGACTTGGGTATCTTGTGTGATTTGACTTAACCGTCCACTACTCAGAAGCAGATCGAGCGATCGCACCAAATCTTCCACATCAATAATTAAAACGGGAGAGCCATCTTCCATTAAAGCGGCTGCACTAATATCGCGAACCTTCCCAAGACGGGGGTCTAGGGGTCGGACTACCAAATCTCGCTCACCCAGAAAGTGATCGACAACCAACCCATAATAATTCAGGCGATCGCTCAGGACAATTACAGATAACAACTCCTCGTTCCGTTCGCTCTTTTCCAATTCCAACACTTGATGCGCACTCACGAGACTAATATTTTGCCCATTCAGGGTAAAATACTGCCGGTTTTCTACCACAAAAATATCACTCCGTTGAATCTGAACAATGCGATCAATTCGGGTCAGGGGAAACCCATAAGGTTCAGAAGAAATTTCGACTAACAACGTGCGAATGACGGATAGGGTTAAGGGCAGTTGGAGATGAAAACGAGTCCCGATTCCCAGTTCCGATTGAGCACGCAATAACCCGCCTACTTCCTGCATCATCCCCTTAGCAATATCTAATCCCACACCCCGTCCAGAAATTTCCGTAACCTCAGTCACCGTGGAAAAGCTGGGTAAAAATAAAAATTCCATGAGTTCAGCTTCCGTAAGCTGATGAGCAAACTCAGGAGTTACCAATTGATTGTTAATGACCTGTTGCCGGACCTCGGCTAAATTGATACCACGACCATCATCCGAAATCGTAATTAATAGCATTCCCCCGCGATGAACTGCTTCGAGTCGCACAGTTCCTTCCGGGGGTTTTCCTTTTTCAATCCGTTCATTTGGCAATTCTATCCCGTGGGCGATCGCATTTCGTAAAATTTGAGTTAAAGGCGCTTCTAACTTATCTAAAATATCCCGATCAACCTTGGTTGCTTTCCCTAATATTTCAAATTTTACTGATTTACCTAACTGTTTAGATAAGTCACGCATCATGCGAGGAAAAGCAGAGACCCCTTCGGCAAAAGGTCTCATGTGACTATCAATGACTTCGCGATAAAGACGGTCAGAAAGGTTAGCAAAACGACGAGCAAATAATTCTAACTCGTTGATGCGACTATTCAGGATATCTAAACATTCTTTCTCTTGAACTTGGGCTGTTTCCAGATAGGTTTGGGCAATTTGAGTCGTTTGCTGGTCGCTCAATGCGCTTTCGAGCTGTTCTAGGGTTTTTGATAATTGTGTCTGGTGTTTTTTGAGTTTGAGTAGGGAATCGGCAAAAGGTTGTAACCAATTGGCTTCAATCAGGGACTCCCCAGCAAGACCCATCAAT
Source organism: uncultured Oscillatoriaceae bacterium (assembly GCA_965650385.1). GTDB lineage: Bacteria > Cyanobacteriota > Cyanobacteriia > Cyanobacteriales > Laspinemataceae > Laspinema. The sequence continues at coordinate 11,744 of CBFGOM010000121.1, read as the reverse complement.
CGGTTTAAGTTGTCTGCGCTTAATCGGACGACGCGATCGCCACTGGACCTAAAGACGGAGGAAGATTGCGCCTCGGGTTGCGCGGGTTCCGGTTCAGGAAGCGGGACGAAGAGGGCGGAAGAAGGGGGTTTAACCGGGTTGAGAGTCGCTTCTGGGGAGAGTGGGGGGATAGGGGGCCGATCGCCTAAAATCTCCGGTTCTAGGGTCACTTGGGGTGAGTCTTCCGGAGTTCTCGCAGAGGCGATTGCCTTAATTTGACTCGCGATTAAATCAATTTCCGGCTGATGTTCCTGCATCCAAGTTTTTAATTCAGCTTCCCTCACCTTGCCCATACTCAAGAGCAGATCAACTCCGGACAGCAGAACATCAATATGGTCTTCTAAAATCGTAATTCGACCTTCCCGGGCTGCTACAAAATAATCCTCCATGACATGAGCAATATGCACCGCCTCATCCAGTTGAACGATCCGGGCTGCACCTTTAATCGAATGGGCACCGCGCATTAACGCTTCGAGTTCTTTACCGGACTGGGTATGATTTTCTAGCCTTAATAAATTTTCATTTAATAGGGCAGCCTGAGTTTCAACCTCCATTCCGAATAAATCTAGCATGGAAAGATGGCTTAAATCCAGTTCATCGTTATTCACAAAATCCTCCGTTTCAGGCTGGAAAATAAAAATTCTTCGTCAAGATAATTTACTTTTTTGTCTTGCCAATTTACAATCCATTTTGTATAAGTCACCGGAGCTTTGGAAACCACCGCCGGGACTTCTTCAATCAACTGGCGATCGCATCGGTGAATCCCCTCAATTTCATCTACGGAAAATACCCAAATATCGCCTTGAACATTCACCACAATCATGCGAGAATAAATGGTTCGAGTCGCATCCCCTTGTGGGTTTGAGGGTTTCCCATGAGTGCCTTGCCGTTCTAAGCCTAGGAGATTGCTCAAAGAAATGCAGGGCAAGAGTTCCCCGCGAATATTCACTAAGCCCAGTAAAATTTCATTCGTCCGGTGGGGTAAAGTATGAAGACTACAAGGCTGAGTGATTTCTTGGAAGGTAGAGGCAGCCAGCGCTAACCATTCTACTCCCAGGCGAAAAATAACCAGAGAAAGCGGCTCAAACAATTCTGCTGTCGCACGTTGGAGTTGGGGAAGGGAATTGCGATCGCTGGTTATAGGTGTTGGGGTTTGACTCAGTAACTCAGTCCATTCAGCCCGATAGTTTTCCGGGGCTTCCCGTTCCAACAAATCACGGCCCGCGCTAGTATAAACGGGGCAGTTTCGGCAATGGATGACTGTATTAAGTTCGGGACAAGAGCGATCGCCCTGTATTCCAATGTGATTCCAGCACTTTTCAGTCATAGAGCAAGCTTAAATAAACAAAAGTATCGTCCACACAAAGACCGCCAGATGATGCGGTGATATCGCCTTTTTCAAGGAATTCAGGTCCAGTTTTCCCGTCAAAGTCCCCCTTAACCAGGGGAATTTAGGGGGCTCCACAGAAGCACAGTCAGATGATGCGGTGATATCGCCTTTTTCAAGGGATTGAGGTCCAAAATTTCCCTCAAAGTCCCCCTTGACAAGGGGGATTTAGGGGGATCCGTCCAAGTTCAGGCGCTCAACAACCCCTATAGAGCGCTTTCCCCAGTAATGCCAAATCCAAGTATCAAAAGTTGGGTTTTTCTATTAGGAAACTCCAAAAAATAAAAACCCCAAACCGTTTGTAGAAACCCGTTTAAGGGTTTCTTTAAAAAGACTCCTGAAAAAGTCACTACAAACGTTTGATGGGAGTTTAGAGTAAAGACCCGACTTGAAGCAGGGAGGGGCCCAAAGTCGAGACAACCCAGAACCCCTTACATTTGCACCTTGAAAAACGAAATTTCTCGTTGCAATCCTTGAGCCGCTTCATTTAATTGCTCCATCGCCCGATTGGTATCTCGCAGAGATTGCGCCGTTTGTCGGGAAGCTTCACTCAGTTGAACCATTGCATCACTAATTTGTTGAGCCCCTTCGGATTGATCCTCCATGCCTTTAGTTACCGCATCAAATCGGGGGGTCAAGCTTTGAACCCGTTCAATAATCTTGGCAATTTGTCCGCTGATGGTGCGAACATCCTCGACCCCTCGGCTGACTTCTGTGGTGAATTTGTCCATTTCCATCACCCCAGTGGAAACAGCAGATTGCATATCTTTGACCATACTTTCAATATCCAACGTGGCGATCGCGGTTTGGTCCGCCAGTCGTCGAATTTCGCGGGCAACCACGGCAAATCCGGTGCCATATTCCCCCGCTTTTTCCGCTTCGATCGCCGCATTTAAAGAGAGCAAATTAGTTTGATCCGCCACTTTGGTAATCGTCGTCACCACGCTATTAATGTTATTGGCTTTTTCACTAATCACCCCTAATTTTGCCGAAATCGAAGCCGTAGCATTGGCTAATTGGCGCATGGTATTTTCCATCCGCACGATTTCTTGTTGGCCGGTTCCTGCTGCGATCGCCGTTTGTCCGGCCAGTTCCCCCACTTGATCCATTGTTTTGACTAATTCGCTGGAAGTGGCCGCAATTTCTTTGGCAGTGGCAACAACTTGGTTTGTAGAAGCCACTTGTTCCGTTACCGTCGCTTCTAATTGTTTACCCGAGGCGGCCATTTCTGTAGTGGAACTAGTGATTTGAATTCCTGAATGTTGGACTTGACGAATTAAAGAATTTAACTTTTGGGTCATCTGAGCAAACGCCACCGTTAGTCTGCCGATTTCGTCCTGGGTATCCGTCACACTCACCGGGGTAGTCAGGTCACCCGAAGAAATCTTTTCAGCAACTCGCACCACCCCCACAATTTTTGCCCCCAGGGGTTTGGCGATCGTGGTGCTAAAATAGAGGCCAAAAATAATGGCAGTTAAGGGACCCAGGAGCATTCCCAGAAATACCCAAAAACTACTTTGTGCCACATCTTGTTCAGCATCTTTCACCACTTGGGCCGCCATATTTTGATTGTATTCTAAGACCTTTTCTAACCCAGCTTCTGCCGCTTGAAAAGCAGGAATACTACTGCGACTTCGTTGGGCATTCATTTGTTCTAAAAGGGTACCAGCAGCTCGGGCTTTAGCCATTTGGGGGCTATTAGATTGACCCGTTTCCCATAACTGAACCTGAGTTTCCCAGGGTTGCAAAACACCAGCCGCTTCAAATTCTTGATTCACTCGGAGGAAATCTTCATGGACTTGCTTCCACTCATTCCAAGCTTCTAAAAATTGATTATAAAGGCGGGCTTCTTCAGCATCGACATCGGTAACATTATTGTATTCAGCAAATCCTTGATTAATTTGTTGCCATGCTTGATTAATTCTTTCTTTAGCAACAAGTCTGCGGTCATTGGAAGTGCGCGGATTGAGTAACAATCGTTCGGCAGATTGAATTTGGGTCTGACCTTCGTTGATTTTCCATAAGGCGATCGCGCTGGGCATGGCGTTCAGTGTAACGGCATTGAGGCGATTACTTAACCGATAATTTCCCCCCCACCCGACTAATGCAACGCTGAATACAATTAAGCCCATAAATATAAAAGCCGCAAGCATTCGAGCTTGCAAGGAAAGATTCCGTAACATTCTTTTTTTTCCTTTGGTGATGAGATAGTGTGCAGTGGTTCATGTATCCTGAACCGCCGAATCATAGAGTCTTATTCCCCCTGAGATTTTAAGAGTCTTTGGATCCGCTGCCGAAGGGCGGCGGCATGGGTGAGATCTCCATAAGATTCTTTGAGTAAAAGTAGATGCATCAAGGCTTCATAGTGGCGGGGTTCTAGGTAAAGGGCTTTTTCCCAACAGTGTTCCGCACGCTCAGAATGCCCCATGCCTTGGAGTATTTCACCTAACAAGACATAAGCATTGGCATCGGTGCGATGGTGACTGAGGTAAGTTTCGCATAGCTGGGCCGCTTCATTCAATCGTCCGAGATCGGCTAAATGCCTAGCGTGAATCAGAGGGGACTCAGGGACTCGTTTGAGGGCCGGGGGTACAGTAGCGGCGATCGCCCAGGAGGTTTGAGGATAGTCTGTTCTAGCTTCTGGGGTCGATTCCCTAGAGATGGGTTGGGGCTCGGGTTCTAATCGCGAGAGGGCGGGAGGGGGGCTGCGCCGGAACGGTTTTAATGTAGGGTAGTCAGGGTCATTTTCTGGAATACAGAAGCGATCTAAACCATCACTTTTTTGTCGCTTGCGGTAGGCAAACGTCATCGAATGGCGGATGGAGATAAAATGCTTTTCAACGAGGGGTCCGGCTTCCGCAGACCCGACAAATAGCAGTCCCGTCGGAGATAATAAGCGATTTAACACTTGCATAGCGCGATCGCGAGCCGCCGACTCCAGATAAATTAATAAATGACGGAAAAATATAATATCATAAGGCGGTTTTTTATATAAAAAAAATGGCTCTAAAAGATTACCGTGGATAAAATTTACGCTCTCTTTCACTGCCGGTGAAAGTTGATATCCGTTAGGGGTTTCCTGAAAATAGCGGTGGCGAAAGCCCAAATGATGACCCCGAAATGAATGCTCTCGATAAAGACCCTGTTGGGCTTTCACTTGGGCTTTTTGACTAATATCAACCGCGTCAATCACAAAGCTATTTGGGGATAAACCCGCATCTAGGAGCATCATGGCAAGGGAATAAGGTTCTTCTCCGGTGGAACAGGGAACACTTAACAGGCGCAGAACCCCTTCGGGATGGGTGGGTAACCAATCAAAGAGCACGTAACGACGGAGAAATTCAAAAGATTCGGGCTCTCGAAAAAACCAAGTTTCGGGCACAACTGTTTCTTCGATGAGCGCCTGTAATTCTTGAGGGGAACAGAGCCATACATTGAAATAAGTCGCTACATTCTCAACCCCACAAACCTGCATCCGCTCTTGAACTGCTTTGACGATCGCATCCGAACCCAGGGTTTTGGGGTCCAATCCAATGGTTTTTCTGAGTTTGCGTTCAATGTCATCCCAAACCATTGCTATTCAGTCTCCTCCGTTGGCAATAAAAAGGCTTGAGCTTGCTTTGAAAGTAAAGACTCCAAGCGCAACTGCTGGATTGTCCCTTGCTCATCCATGATAATTTGCCCTAAATACGCCGCATTTTCTAAGTGAATCCCCCCATCCTTAAATTGAGATTCTAGGACATCTACCGTATCGGTTACCCGTTCTGCCATTAACCCAATCAGGCGCGAATTCTGATTAGGTTGCTGATAATTAACCAGAATAATGCGAGTGCTTAAGCAATGGCGAGAGTAACTGCCTTGAATCAGATGAGACAAATCGAGAACCGGAACAATGATTCCTCGGTAATTAAATAATCCCGCCATATATTCCGGGGCGTGGTGTAGCTTTCTCAATTCTACCAGGGGAATCACTTCTACAACCTGGGAACAGCTTAGGGCATAACGATCAGGCCCGACATAAAACAGCAACATTAACATCGTTTCACTTGAACCTAATCCGGCACTATGAGAACGGGAGGATAGAAGATAGATATATCTCCTATTGTAACGCTCTCCCCATTCAGATTGAATCCTGAATTGATGGGCAATCTTGAAAGATGTTATGAAAAAACCCAGTTTCTAAACCCCTAGGTTGGACCAGAAACCGGGTTTTTTCCCTTAGATTGATGGTGAATGGCGACAGCAGGGGTGAACAACCCGAGTTTCTCAACCCCTACCCTGGATTAGAAACTAAATTTCTCGCCTCGATTGATAGCGAATGGCGAGAGATGTTGTCAAGAAACCCGGTCTTTGCGCCCTACCGTACCGATGCTTTTGAGTCTTCGGAGTTTAAGCTTGAGTGATATAACCCTTATCTTTGAGATATTGCAGGACCTTAGCGATACTTTCAGACTCGCTTTCGTCTTGGGTCGAGCATTCAATATCCGGGTTCAGGGGAGCCTCATAAGGGTCATCAATGCCGGTAAAGTTTTTAATTTCCCCCGCACGAGCTTTTTTGTAAAGCCCTTTGACATCACGTTCTTCGCAGACTTCCAGAGGGGCATTGACGTAAACCTGAACGAAGTCACCAATCCGATGACGGACTTCTTCGCGGATTTCACGGTAGGGGGCGATCGCCGATACCAACACGATCACCCCATTGCGGGTTAATAAATGAGAGACGAAACCAATGCGGCGAATATTTTCGTCGCGGTCTTCTTTACTAAAACCCAAACCTTTCGTAAGGTTTTGGCGAACGATATCTCCATCGAGCACTTCGAGTTGATATCCGAGCGATCGCAGTTCTTTCTCAACTCCCTGGCTAATGGTGGTTTTGCCTGCACCGCTCAACCCTGTAAACCAGACCGTGACACCACGCTGTTGCATTTTGACTTAACTCCAGATTTTGTGCAATAAACGATTGTTTCTCAAGCACCCTTCAAGGCTTTTCGATTGTACAGAAATTTGTCCCCCCTGTTAACGGGCTGGTTCTGGGGGTCCTGAATAGGAACCCTGCAGCCTAGGAGGATTCAATCTTCGGGGATCCATTCTAAGGGGCAGTCTAGGGTTTGAATCAGGGGGGCCAGAGCCTGAGAACCCGTCACAAAAATTTTCTCGGGTCCTGGGGTAGAAAACCCACTCAAATAACTGCGCATTCCCTCTTCTTTGACCTCAGTTTTCACCACCATTTCCATCGAAAGGGCACGACGAGATACCTCCTCTAAAATGTCGGCGGCTAAGGCGCGATATCCTTCCATCATGGAAATCTGCAAGGTCCGACGGGACCCAATTCCTAACCACCCATGTTCTCCCAGGTCCCGCATCAGGTCATCCAGGGCCTCGGGATCGATGATGAAGGTAACGCTTAAGAGAGAATGGGTTTGTTTTGCTTCTTCAAAGGCGAGATTAAGCGCTTTTTCATACCCATAAGGGTTGGTCAATACGAGTAAAATTTCTGCCATGTCAACCCCTCAATCCGACTAAGGGCCAATAGAATTGGCTAATGCCCAGGAACACCCCAATGGAAATAATATCGAGCCAGACTCCCCAGCGCAGGACCGCCAGTGGGCGAACATAACCGCTACTCACGGCGATCGCCAAGGCGGGGGTACTCACCGGCAACATAAACCCCAAACCGGCGGGAATCACGACTCCCAGGGTCATTGCACGGGGTTCGATGCCGTATTTTTGAGCCAAGGCTAGGGCCACGGGTAGAATCACGGCTACAGCGGCAGAATTGCTCATAAATTCAGTCATTGCCAACGCAATAAGGGTGACGGCGGCAAAGATCAGCAGAGGGGAATTAATCCCAAACCCCAACAGGAGTTGGGTGAGTGCGGAGGCGGCCCCGGTATCATTGAGGGCAGCAGACAGAGCGATCGCACTGCCATACATGATAAAAATCCCCCAGTTGACATCTTCTTCGACTTCCCCCCAATTTGCCACTCCCAGAATAAACGTTAAGATGACTCCCAACAAGGCAATTACATCTAAACCCCAGCGATCGCCTAGGGTGATCCATAACACAATGGTCACGATTAAGATTCCCGCTGTGACCATCTCCCGCTGAGAAATCTCCCCAAGTTGCTGATTGCGCTTTTCCAAGAACCGTCGTGCCTTGGATAAAGAGACTTCTTCGGTTTGTCCGACTCCCTGGAGGACGAAAAAGGCCAGGGGTAAGAGAACCAGCACCACTGGGGCCACAAATAGGGTCCATTGAGCAAAGGAAATCGTTTGACCGGTGGTATTTTGGAGAATCCCCAAGGCTAGAGGTCCTCTGGCCCCTCCGAGGAGGGTCATATTCGAGCCAATCACGACCCCCCAAGCGAGGGATAAAAAGGCCGCTACCCCAAAGCCTTTGCCCGGTTTGGCCCCAGCGGCCCGCACCACTTCCAAGACAATGGGAAATAACATCGCTGCCACGGCATGGGCACTAATAAAACAGGACATCAGGGCGGAGAGTCCTAGAATGGCTGCGAGAATCTGGCGCTGGCTGTTGCCACAGCGGGTCACGACGGCTAAGGCAATCCGGGTACTGAGTCCCGATCGCATGATGGGACTGGCGAGAATGAAGGCCCCGAGAATGAAAAACACCGCCCGATTGCCAAAATAGGCGTAGGTTTCCTGGGCGGAAATTGCCCCACTAAAGGGCAGCAAGAACAGGATCACGATCGCGGTAACCGGCAGGGGAAGCAGGGTGGTTCCCCAGGAAAATGCGGCTAAACCAAAGACCGCAAAGGCTCGCTGTGCACTGGGTTCAAACCCAGGAAGTGGAATAAGTGAGAGGACAACATAAATCCCGACGGCAATCAAGTAGCCGATCCAGCGATGTTGAAAGAGTTGCGATCGTTGCCATAAGGCACTGATGCCCTGGGAGATAAACCCAAAATACTGTTTTAGGCCCATGTTTTGGTGTTAAAAGGGGTGAAGCGCAGGGTTGATTCAAGTCGGTAGAGCCCCTCTGCAAGCGACGAGGACAAGACAGAAGGCTGAATGAGAAACAATGGGGAATTTCCCCTAGATTCAGGCTATTATAGGTGATCGCCACTCCCGGTTATCAACATTTTCCCCGGGAGACTCCTGCTTTACAAGCATCGGGTTTTAACGCTGATGGTGATTTGGCTTACTATTAACTCCCTCTTGTCCCCTCCCCTGGGTCTTGTGGAGGGAATCGGAGGTGCTCTTTAGCGTAAAAAATTTTCTTTTGTAAGGAGACTTCTGCCCGGATTGGGGTCAGTAGATTTTAGGATTGATTTAGATTTACCTCCGTCCGGTTATGAGATAATCAAAGAATTCTGAGGACGTCGGTACTGTCTTCAATTAAGAGAGTTCTGGACTCCTGAGTACAGGCTGCGCCCAGGCCATCGCAGCTTACCTGAACCCATTACCAAGGCGCTGTTTATGGTTCGTTTTTAGAAAAAGATTACAATCGAGCTTTAGCTCAGGACAGAATAGTGATTGAACCTATTCATAGGAGTTTAAAAATTTTCAAAATTTTGTCAAGTTATTATCGAAATCGCCACCGCCATTATGGTCTTCGTTGTAATTTGTTAGCAGCACTTTACAATTATGAGTTGGCTCTGGGGTCTAAAATTAAAAGTTTTTCATTATAACATAGATTTTTTTGCAAGAAGTCTAATGGAACGATCATCTTTAAGTTTTTTCTCAATGTATCTAAAGAGGAGCAGAAAGAGCGTTTTCTAGAACGAATTAATCCCCCTGAAAAGAATTTGAAATTCTCTGAAAATGATGCGAATGAGCGTAGCTTTTGGGATGACTATATGGCTGTCTATGAGGATATGTTCAATCACACCCGTACAAAATATGCCCCTTGGTACATTATCCCCGCCGATCATAACTGGTTTACTCGTCTGGTTGTGGCGGGGATCATTTACACCCAGTTGAAGGAACTGAATCTCAAATATCCTACGCTTAGTAAAGAGCAACATCAAGAGCTTTTGAATGCGAAGACAATTCTGGAGAGCCAGAAATTAAGGATGAGAATGGGTTGATTTTAGCGATCGCCAATGGTTTACTCACCTTGTAGTAGCTGGCATCATTTACACCCAGTTTATTCTATTCCCTTCTTTCCCTAGCCCCTAGCCCCTAACCGCTGAAAGCGGTTGCTATACTATCGATGAAATACGCTAAGTTAGCTAAACTGTGGGACTCATTACATTCCAGTTTCTGGTTTGTGCCAACCCTGATGGTGTTGCTGGCGATCGCCCTTTCCTTTATTGCCATCGAGATTGACCACAGCCAAGAAGGCACTCTTGTCCAAAGAATAGACTGGGCTTATTCTCTAGGGCCTAGTGGTTCACGCGCCATTCTTTCTGCGATCGCGGGTTCAATGGTGACTGTTGCTACCACTGCCTTTTCGATTACAATCGTGGCACTTCAGCTGGCCTCTTCCCAGTTTGGGCCGCGCTTGCTGCGGAGCTTTATGCAAGACACCGGCAACCAAATTGTACTGGGAACTTTCATTTCCACGTTTGTGTATAGCTTGATGGTGCTGCGAACGATCAATGGGGTGGAAAACGATGAGTTTGTCCCTCACCTAGCAGTGACCATCGGCCTTGGCTTGGCGATCGCCAGTGTTGGCGTATTGATTTACTTTATTCATCATTCAGCCTCATCAATTCAGGTCGATCAGATCATAAAACAAGTGGGGAATGATCTGGATGGTGCGATTGATCGGCTCTTTCCTGAAAGAATTGGACGGAATACATCAAAGCATTTAGAGGAGGAGAGCCTTGCCGCTATTCCTACCGACTTCGAGCGAATTGCCTGTCCCATTAAGACTATCGCCAGTGGCTACATTCAAACGATTAATGACAACCAACTGATGCAGATTGCGACAGAGAATAATCTGTTATTGCGGATTCAGCAGCGTCCTGGTCGCTTTGTGGTAAAAGGAAGTGAAATTGTACGGGTCTTTCCTGAAGAAAAGGTAAACAAAAAGCTTGCAGTCCAGATCAATGATGCCTTTGTTCTCGGTTCACAGCGCACAGAGCAGCAAGATGTGGAGTTTCCCATCGACCAACTGGTTGAGATTGCAGTACGCGCCCTTTCTCCAGGAATTAACGATCCGTTTACTGCCATCCGCTGCATCGATCAACTGAGCGCGGCCCTTTGTCATTTAGCTCAAAGAGAAATTCCTTCTTCCTACCGCTACGACGATTACAATCAGCTTCGGATCATCGCTGAACCGATCTCATTTGCGGATGCGACGGATGCGGCTTTCAACCAGATTCGGCAGTATGGAAAGTCGAGTGTTGCGGTGACGATGCGGTTGTTAGAGGCGATCGCGGCGATCGCGCCCTTTACTCACCGAACACCAGACCGAAATACTCTACAGCGTCATGCAGATATGATTGAACGCGGTAGCCAGGAAGGAATTGCGGAGGAGTTAGACTACAAAAATGTGAAGGAGCGGTATCTGGCTGCGGTGAAAGCGATCGGTCAAGTTTAATCAAGAAGAAGAAGGCGATCGCTTGTTGTGGGGATGAGATTGAAGGAGGCGATCATTTTGAAAGAGGTGATCGCATTAATAAACATCCCAAAAATCAGATAATTACAAATTCATCATGTTTAAATGTAAAAAGGCTGGTTGAGTAACGCACCCTACAGATGACCATTTTGCTTGCCTAATCTCGGCTAGAAACGGACAACTTTTACGGGCATTATACACTTTAAAGACTGGTCTTTATTCGACGCATTCAAAACCAATATCTCTTATTAACTTTTTAATCGTTAGGTTTTCCAATTTAGATGCAATCGGTGATACGTTATCCTGATTATCTTTCCAGTGCATTCCTTCATTATAAATTATCCCAAGTAAATAATGTGATTCTGGAGAAACAATTCCCATTTCTTCGGCTTTTTCTAATTTACTTCTTGTTTTATGTGTTGTTAAAAAAACATTTTGTGCATCAGGACTTTGAAGTTTAGAATATGCTAGTTCTTCAATTCGCACTCTAACGCCACCGCAAACAGCAAATGGGCAGTAAGGTTGATTTGTTAAATAATTTTTAACCTCCCTATATAAGAATTGAATAAAATTTGTGCCTTCCCCCCACAATTCGCGTATTGTTAAATCTCTGAATTCAGATCTCCTGTTTATTGAATTAGGATTAAAATGAAGCAAATATTTAGAAACATCATCGCCAAGTGAGTTATGATCTCTATTTTTTAAAAGCTTAATCATATGAGGATGTACTTCTGCTTTAGACTTATCTAAGTAATAAACTTTTTGCTTGCTAAAGGCAAAGTTCTTAAA
>CBFGOM010000120.1:0-20074 GCA_965650385.1 uncultured Oscillatoriaceae bacterium | reverse complement strand
GTTCCAATCGCGATCGCCTCCGGTGCCAATTCCACAAAAGGGAATTAGATAGCGGCAAAGAATTCTTTAGACTTCTTGGGATCCGGGTTCATCGTCTTCGCACCCGGTTGCCAACCTGCGGGACAAACTTCATCAGGGTGAGTTTGAACGTGCTGGATAGCTTGCAGAATCCGCAGAGTTTCTTCGACATTACGGCCAAAAGCCAGGTTATTGATGGTGGCGTGCTGGATCACACCGTCTTTGTCGATGATAAAGAGTCCACGCAGAGCGATACCCGCTTCAGGATCGAGGACATTGTAAGCGGAACTAATTTCCTTCTTGATATCGGAAACCAGAGGATAGTTCAAGTCACCGAGACCCCCAGATTTGCGATCGGTTTGGATCCAAGCCAGGTGAGAAAATTCACTGTCAACCGACACACCTAACACTTCGGTGTTCAGTTGGCTGAAGCTACCATGACTGTCGCTAAAAGCGGTAATTTCCGTCGGACAGACAAAGGTAAAGTCTAAGGGATAGAAGAACAGCACCACATATTTACCCCGATAGTCCGAGAGTTTGATGGTTTTGAACTCTTGATCCACAACGGCGGTGGCGGTGAAGTCGGGGGCCTGTTGGCCGACGCGGATACATCCTTCGGTCATTGTTGATTCTCCATGTTATGAGGGTTAACTGGCGCGAACAGGCTAGGGCGTAGGCTTGGAAAGCACGCTCACAGCGATTAACGCACCCGATTCTTTACGAACCGTTACAAGAATATCATAATCATAACGATTTTGAGTAGAGTTATCCGAATACGGAATTCACTTGTCAAAGCGCTATCAAAACCCATACCCTTAAGGGTTTGCCTCTACAAATAAAGCCTGCTTAAGCCCGCTGCAAGCGAACATCGACTTTCAACAACCGAATTGGGTACGGAAATCACTTGACAAAGGTCTATAAAAACTAGTCTGGTCAATGTGTGTAGATTGTAGGGGCCTGCGCATTGCGCCCCTACAAAAAATAACGATTTTTTGTGATTAAATTTACGCCCAATTCAGGGCCTGCGCATTGCGCCCCTACGGGAACAGCCTGCGGGTGTTTTGGTATTATATTTTATGGAATTCCCTAACGAGAAAACCGACTTGGAAGACTCGGATTGAGTATCACAACAACCCCCCATCTCCCCCATCCACCCCATCTCCCATCATCTATAATGATGGTAATTGCCCCAACCTGAGTTACTCCCGGCGATCGGAACGGATGAAAATGCCGAGCGTCTGTAAGTGATAGAGATAAGCAAAAAGCGTTTTAAACCCAAAGGGGAAATAATCTATGCAACTACCTACTCGTTCCCTGATTGCACCTCTGTCCGCAGTGCTCTTAGCTGCGATCGCCCCCCATCAACTTCATGCAGAAGTGGTCCAACTGCAACCCCAGTTGAGTAGCGATCCGATTCAACTGCAAGGGACATCCGGTGGATTGCAAAAAAGTGACTGTGGCAGCATTTCTGAGCAACCGAGTCAAACTCTGGAAGTCGGACAGCAGTTCCCCTATCTCCGGCTAAGGGTCGAGAGTGCGGGAGAACCCACTTTACTGATTGAAGGTCCTACTGGACGGTTTTGTGTTCTGGCCGATAGTACCGCAGGAGAAAAGCCGGAAATGTCTGGTTTATGGACCGTTGGGACTTATCAAATTTATATTGGCGACCTTGCGGGAGGACAGCATAGCTATACCCTCTCGATTAGCCAAAATCCCAACTAGCTGGATTCCCCCTTGGACAGTTCTCGGTGCAGTGCCGTTTTGACCCGGTGATATTCCAGGATGAGATCTGAGAATATGTCGGTAACTTCTGGGGGGGGAGGAGTGTTGGTGTTGTGGTGCGATCGCCCAATCGATTCAAGTTGCTGACTCAGATCGGCCAAACTCATTGCACCCACTGCCGCACTCGTTGATTTCAGCGAGTGCGCTGCTTCTTGCATTTCAAAACTATCATCCTGGGCGATCGCTACGGTGAGCAGGTCAATCAGCTTGGGAGACTCCTCTAAATAAATCTCAATGACCTCTTCCAGGGCGTCAATCTCCCGTAACGAGGCTAACATTGCCAGATTCAGAACTGGGTCAGCGATCGCCGTTTCGACAGCACCCCGAAGCTGTTCCGGGTCTGACCCCAATAATTTTAACCCGGAGCCCTCCAAATCTCCAGGGGAGAAAGTTGGCGTCAAGTAATGGGGGGAATGGTCCGAATCCACCGAACACAGGGCCAACGCTTCCACCAGTTCCGGCATTCGGATCGGCTTACTGATATAGTCATCCATGCCCGCCTCCAGACAAAGTTCGCGATCGCCCTGCATCGCATTCGCCGTCATAGCAATAATTCGCGGTTTGTGCAGCAGTCTCCCGCTGAGGGCATCTTGACAAATTTGCCGAGTCGCGGTTAACCCGTCCATTTCCGGCATATGAACATCCATCAGGACCACATCGTAATGTTGACGGTCCAACGCTTGCAACACTTCCATCCCATTCCCTGCCACATCAGCGCGATACCCTAACCGATGCAAAATTTGCAGGGCCACCTTTTGATTGACTAAATGATCCTCCGCCAGCAAAATGCGTAACGGTTTTTGTTGCGCCATCTGGGGATCAATGGCGAGGGCGTTCAAATGAACCGGACGAGAAAGAATGGGAACCCCTCCAAAGATTCCCGCCAAGACATTGTACAGATAGGATTGTTTAATCGGCTTATTCAGAAACGCAGCAAAGGGGACCTTCTGAGGCAGATCCAGCTCCTGTCTGCCAATGGAAGTCAGCATCACCAGGGGGAATTCACGATTTTTGAGAATTCCTCGAATGTAGGACGCGAGGGTAATGCCATCCATTTGAGGCATCTGCATATCCAGAATGGCAATGTCAAACGTTTCCGCATTTTGCAGCCAATCTAGGGCCTCCCGGGCCGAACTCGCTGCCTTGGGCTTCATCCCCCAGAACAACACTTGACGGGTTAAAATTTGGCGGTTTGTGGCATTGTCATCCACAATCAGCACCCGCTTACCGGCTAAGGAGGGTTGAGTGCCATTCAGGTCCACTGGCAAGGGATTTAGGGCCGGGGTTGCCATGACTGTGAAATAGAATGTCGAGCCTGTTGGAGGGATATCGGGATGGGGGGACTTGGCATCCGTCAAGGTAAAGATACTTTGCTCGGGGTCTGGAAGAGGGGAGAACTGTTCAGGAATGGCGGAGGCGATCGGCCATTGAAACGCCGGGTCCGGGTCCCCCCCGACTCCTTCGCCACTGACGACCCACATCCGCCCTCCCATCAATTCGCTCAGACGCTTGCTGATCGCTAAACCCAACCCCGTACCCCCATACTCGCGAGTGGTTGAAGAATCCACTTGAGAAAAGGACTTAAATAGCCGATTCATCCGTTCCGGGGGAATGCCGATGCCGGTATCAGACACCGTAAATTGGATTTGACAGGGGGGATTGTTGGTGCTGATCTCTGGATTCAAATCCTTGGGGAGATGACCGTTTGTAGTCTCCGCAGCCTTGAGAATTAAGCTATCCCTTGCCATTTCTGCGGCCTGTTGGGGCGCAATGGCTGAGGCACTCACCGAGACCACCACTTCCCCTTTTTCGGTGAATTTCACCGCATTACTGAGCAAATTCACCAAGATTTGCCGGACGCGGGTAACATCGCCGATAATCATTTCCGGAGTGGAGGGTTCGATGAGATAGGCCAACTCTACCCCTTTTTCGGCGGCGCGGGAGGCGAGTAAATCTAGGGAATCTTCAACACAAGCGCGCAGGTTAAAGGGTTGCTGTTCTAGGTCGAGTTTCCCAGACTCGATTTTGGAGAAGTCAAGGATATCGTTAATAATGGTGAGGAGGGCATCCCCACTGGCGCGGACGGTTTCGACAAAATCGCGCTGTTCGGGGTTGAGGTCCGTGTCCAGAAGTAATCCAGTCATGCCAATGACGGCATTCATTGGGGTGCGGATTTCGTGGCTCATGGTAGCAAGAAATTCACTTTTAGCCCGAGTAGCAGCGAGGGCCTCATCTCTGGCCCGGGCTAAATCCGCAGCGGCAGCGCGACGTTCGATTTCGCTGCCTATCCATTGAGCCATGAGTTTGAGCAGTTCCTTATCGACGGCTTTAAAGGGGCGTCCTAGGGGAGTGCTACTAGAAAAGCTGAGGGTGCCATAGATTTTACCGCCGACAATTACCCTTGTCCCGATATAGGCTTCTTGGGGAAAGGGGGTTTGGGTGGGGTTGTTGTGCCAGCGCGTGACACTGACCGATTCAAAATAGAGGGGTTCTTTGAGGCGGAGGGTTTCGCGACAGTAGGTTTGACTCAAGGAGAAGCGATCGCCCGGTTGAAGGGAGTTGTCCGGGGATTCAACTGCGATGATTTCATAGCGATCGCCTTTAATCCGCGATAAAATTGCCACGGGCAACCCGAACCGCCGTTTCCCCATGACCAGTAACCGTTGCAACCGTTGCTCAAAGCTGAGTTTACGGGAAGAGGTGATTTTATAAAGTGCTCTAATCGAGGCTTCACTTTCTCGCAGTTCCTCATCGGTTTGATGGCGTTCGGTGATATCCCGGGAAATAGCAACTAATTCTTCAATGTCATCCGTCTGGGGATTGCGAACCGTGCGACTGGTACTTTCAAACCACAGGTAATGACCATATTTATGCCGGATTCGGTAGCTAACGGTATAACTGACTTGACCCTTGACCATTGCCAAGTAGGATTTGGCGAGGGTCTTGGCATCTTCGGGATGGAACAATTCATAGAGGTTACAGCCGATGAGTTCGTCCGGTTCATATCCCAATAAGGAATGACAAGCAGGGGAGACATAAATAAACTGGCCTTTTGGGGTATGGCGGGAAATCATATCCGTGGAGTTTTCCGCCATCAATCGATAGCGTTCTTCACTTTCTCTGAGCTTATACTGGGACTCTTGCAGGGCTTTGAGCATCCCGTTGATGGTCATCCCTAAACTGGACAGTTCATCGTGTCCCGCAATTTTGACCCGCATGGACAGGTCCCCTTTGTCGCCGATGCGTTCGACTTTTCGGCTGAGGATTGTCAGTCGCGAGAGGACTAATTTTTCAAATAACAGCAGGGTGAGACAACTAAACCCTAGACTGACGCCTAAGAGAGAGCCAATAAAATAGCGGACGCTGGTTTTCCCTTTGGCGTAAATCTCTCGATTGTGGTTGACTTGGAGTAATAAGCGGTTAGGGCTGCCGATCGCGGGAATGGCGGTATAGGCGGCCATTTCGGTCTCGCTGAGGGCCTTGACTACGATGGGCGATCGCGAAAGGCGCTCCCAATCCATCCCCTGAAACGGTTCGGAATGAGTCCTGGATGAGGCAGCCCCCTCTAACTGGGTTCTCACCGCGTCCAATTCCGGCGGCAAAGCGCTCAAGGGATAAACACTCAGGGATAATTGGGTCAAATCCGCGAGGCGATCGATTTCCGCTTGATTCAAAAAGCGTCCGACCCATAAAGTCCCCCGGTACGGTCCTTCTCCTTGACTGGTCAGAATAGATTGCGCCGCAATCAGCGCCGGTCCTTGGGGGAGAAGGACGATGCCACGAAGGGGGTGGTTGTGGTGTCCACTCTCAGTAAATTTTTTCTCAAGTTGTTCTTGATAAGCTGAGGCTAACTCTTGAATCACCTCAGGCATGGAAATTGCCACCTTTTTCTGTAAATCAAAGGCTTTGGTAAATACCGGTTTTCTCTGTTCGTCCAGAATCAGCAACAGATTCAGCTTTAATTGAACGAACGTTTCATTGCCAAAATTGGAGTTAACGTAGTTGGGGTCTCCTGGGGTGATAAAGCTGTAGGTATCATCCCATTCCGCATGATATCGAGCGATGGATTCCAGTTCGTCAAGGGTCTCCTGGAGGGACTGCAAACCTCGGACCGCATCTTGGTGGACGACTTTCTGTTCTAATTCTTTGAAGTCTCCCAGTAAAATACTCGATGCTGTGGCGTACAGCACGACATTGAGACCCAATAGGGTCGTGCCGACTATAACCAGTATTTTCTTTCGCAATTTCATAGAATGCTCACACCCTCATCTTCGTTACTCAACCGATCCACCAAAACGGGTGTTCCGGCGAAGAAATCGTTTATGTTGGCACGACGTAACTGCACGGAATAAGAGTGGCGCGATCGCTCCATAATTCTATAGATCTGTGATCTGTTCGCTATCTGGCCTACGGTATCGCCTAGTTGGGAAGTGGCGGTATTCCCCACTTCCCTAGAGTGTCGGTTCCCGATTCGATCAACGGGACAAGAAACTTGGTTTCTTGTCCCAATTTGTTGTTAAGGAGGAGAGTTGTTTGAAAGAAACTCAGTTTTCTTTCCTCTACTATACCGAGGCTCTAGGCTCGGTGTGATTACAACAAAGCAGCCTCATTCTGAGAATTGGGTCCCTGAGCGATCGCGTATCTTGCCCTGGGGTTTATCCCAGGGTTGAGGTCCTGCTGATTTCGGGTGCCTTTGTTAGCTCGATCATCCCGTTGCCGGACTGGGGGAGCCTCAGACCTATAATGCCCAATCCAACTTCTGAATCAGCATCATTTGATTATCGCTTATGGGGGTAACACCCTCCAGGGAAGTCAAGAATTCCGGGTTCTTGACTTCCCTGGGTCGATCCCGGGGTCAAGTCTAATGCGTTTTCAGTTGAGTTTTCACTAATTGTGCGGTTTGCTCGGGTTCTACAAGGGTGTTGGCACAGAGGATTCCCGATGCGGCCACCGCAGGAACCCCAATGCCGGGAAGGGTGCTATCCCCCACTCGGTATAATCCGGCAATGGGGGTATGAATACTGGGAAATGTTCCTTTGCCAGCGGCGATCGCCGGACCATAGGTGCCGCGATCGCGCCGCAGGAATTTGGCATGGGTGAGGGGAGTGCCAATCAGTTCCAGGACGATGCGATCGCGCAGATCAGGAATAATCCGTTCTAAGGCTCTAAATAGGGATTGGGCTCGGATTCGCTTCCGCGCTTTATAACTGACATCGGACTGCCAAGACTGGTAGGGTTCCATCGTATAAGCATGAATTCCATGATGTCCCGGTGGAGCAAGCTTGGGGTCCCAAACCGAGGGAATGGAAATCATACAGGTATTCCCGGGTTCCGTCAGGTCGCGATCGCGATCATGGACCACCACATGATGTCCCGTCAGTCCGGTTAATCCCTCCGCTTTGATCCCGAGGTGCAGGTGCATAAAACTATCTAAAACCGGCGTCTCTAGGGCTTCCCGGCGATAGGACTCGGGGAGGTGTTCCGGTGCGAGCAGATGGGTATAGGTATCCCAAATTGTGGCATTAGAGATGACAATGGGTGCTTTGAGGATCGTACCATTTCGCAGGCGCACTCCGGTAACTTGCCCACCCTCGACTAAAATGCGCTCGACATGAGCATTCAGGCGCAGTTCTCCTCCCCATCGGGTTAATCCCCGCACCAGGGCTTCAATCAGGGCGGTACTACCCCCTATGGGATAGTCGATCGCGCTGCGGCTGCGTTCCCCAAACATAAAGGCGACTTCTGGGGCGATCGTGCCGTGCGCTTTGAATCCGGAGAGTAAGAAGCATTCTAGGTCAATTAAACGCCGAACAAAAGGGTCTTTAACATCCCGATCCACGAGTTGACCAACAGACCCTTGAATCTCCTGAATATGGGGCAGTAATTGCAGCAAGGCGGGCCAGTATGACAGGAGAACGGGTAATAGCTTGCGATCGCTTCGTAAGATTAAGGTAGGAATGCCTTTGAGGGCGTCATACAAGGACAACATCCGGCGTTCAAACCGTTGGAGTTCCTTGGCTCCTGTGGGGGTAATGGCAGCAATTTCCGCCCGATAGCGATCGCAATTGCCGTAAATCGGCAGGGTAATTTCCCCGAAGTGATAATGTCCCAAGGGGTCATAGGGAATGGTTTGCACCGCTTCTCCCAAGACTTCCAGGACTTGGCGCAGGGGATTGAGGCTGTGGGAATCGCCCAATCCGCAGTAAAAGGAGGGTCCGGAGTCAAAGTGAAATCCCTGGCGCGAAAACCCATGCGCTGCACCTCCGGCGATCGCATGACTCTCACAAACTATTACGCGCTTACCATAGCGAGCGAGTAAGGCTGCTGTGACTAACCCGCCAATTCCGCTGCCGACGGCGATCGCATCATACTCTCTCATCTGCCTGTTCTCCCTGGACTCTTCACTCACGGTTTGATTAAGGGGCGATCGGTTTAATTCTGCACATCCCCATTCGGCATCGTCGTCTGGCTAAATATCGCCCCGGCAGTATTAGCGCCGCTCATTTCGGCACGGATTAAGCTGGCGTGGGTCAAATTAGACCGCATTAAATTCGTTCTTGCCAAATACGCCTCACATAGATTCGCCTCATTCAAGAGCGCGTGAGACAGATTGGCTCGACTTAAATCTGTCCGGGAGAGATTCGCCCGGGTTAAATTCGCTCCGGATAAGTTAGCTTTCCCCAGTTTGGCATCGGTGATGATGGCTACATCCAGTTTAGCTCCCTCCAAATTCGCCTCACCCAACAGCGATCGTTCTAGCTTGACATTTGTCATACAAGCCCCGCTCAAATCCACATAAGACAGATTGGCATCACTCAGAAACCCGCCATTGACAATCGCTGAGGCCATTTTCGCCCGTTCCAAATTCGCCCCGCGCAAATTCGTTTCTGTGAGATTTGCTCCACTTAAATCCGCCTTTGTCAAGTCCGCACCGCTGAGGTTAACCCCGCGCAAATCCGCACCCCGTAAATCCGCACCCCGTAAGTTCGCCGGACTGTATATCCGCCGTTCCTCCCGAAAGTTAGCCCCACGCAAACAGGCTCCACGCAAACAAACCCCGCTCAAGGTAGTTCCGCGCAAATCCGCATCACTCAGGTTCGCATCCAGTAGATTGGCTAAATTGAGATTCGCTTTGCGAAGATCCGCACCTTGGAGGGTCGCTCCATGTAGGTCCGCATCGCTGAGATTTGCACCCGAGAGATTAGCTTGATTGAGATTAGCACCACTGAGTTTGGTACTGACTAAGTACGCTGCACTCAGGTTGACTCGGCTCAAGTAGGCAAAAATTAGATCGGCTCCGTGGAGGTCCGCTCCCCGCAATTTCGCCCCAATCAAATCTGCTCCACGAAGGTTGGCGCCCCAGAGACTGGCTCCGTTAAAATTGGTTTCCCCTGCTGTATAGCGCCGCAATAATTCTTCAACATTCATCAAAATTCTCCCTCTTTGCCCGCTTTTTTCCCCTGACATTAATCCTTGGATTTAGGATTCCTCTTGTTTATCCCCGCTGGTCTTTAATAACCTTTAGGACCCGGAGTTATCTTCTCGCTCAATCGGTTGGTTTCTTTCAGCTTCTTCTAAGTTTATCAGAAGTTCTAGGAATTGAGAAGTAGCTTGTTTGACTTGAGTGATTAAATCTCCCATCGTTTCATATTTGACTGAAATTCCATCTTCAATGTCCAGGGGTTCGAGTTCGTCGCTAATTTCCCGTTCAAGATGATTTAAGCGATTTTCAATAAATTGAACAATTTCTTCCACACTTTGGGTGACTTTAAGATTGAGTTTTTTCTCTAGTTCTTGTTTTTGTTGAATGGGGTCAATTTTTTTGAGGGCGCTTAAAGAAAATTTGCGATCGCTTCCGTTCAGATTCCCGGAATTCTGAGAAATCGGCGGTACTACGGCGCTCAATATCTCGCTATTCTCCTCACTTTCCTCCCGGATCTCACTGTAATCATTATCGTCGTCATCCGGGATGAAGTCTTGACTAGGGCGGTTATATTCTTCGCTACCTTCTGTTTTGGGTAGAGCATTCCAGCGATCGCTCCCGGGAGTGATCGCGTTTGCCAGGGGAGGAAGTTGTCCCACGGGAAAATATAACGGCCTCATATACTGGATAATCACGCCCGCAGATTGGTAGTTTTCATCCGCTTCCGGCAGGTTTTTTGCGGTTTCATATAAGTGGGATTCGAGGGCATCTATACTGGGACAGAGTTCATAAATTTGCTGTAACAGTTCGTCAAGCTGGATTTTTTTTAAATTGAGCCAGTCTTCTTCGCGATTAAATTCAAAGAGGCGATCGAGTGCTGAGAATATCAGGATTTTCGCCCGTAACGGACTTGTGTGCTGAACCACTTTCAGCCGCAAATCAAATATTTTTTCTCGGCTGATAGGACCGGGCAATTCAGACGGATTCGGCAGGTCAAAGTCAGTCTCATTGGTAAAATCAGAAACAATAACTAGAGTATTGGCTAGATCTGGAGGGGGCGGAAAATCTGACGCTCCTGGCTGAGTTGAACCATCTTCATAAAATTTACCCAGCGTGGTAATTAAAAGTTTAGCTACCACGGCATATTGTTGAGGTTTATTAATATTACTGACAATTCCATTTAAAGAAAATTTTAAATTATCTAAAGTCCCGGTTACTTCGCAGACTTCAATAATTAAGTCCCGTAAATTCACAGCAGCCAGTAAGTCAGCATTATTTTCCCATCTTCCCTGACATAGACAAAGCATGAGTTTTTTAATACGCGTTAGATTGGTTTCCTGTTCTAAGTTTTGAATGGCTTCATCAAGCAACTGTAAATTTTTCATATTGGCCTCCAGATGTGCATTGCCAATTAAGGACTGAGGTTGACTGGGATAAATAAAGACGGTACAGACAAAGGGTTACAGTTACTCATTAAACCATGAGAGGGAAGGGGACTAAAGATTTTTTCAATTTTCTGACGGGAACTGTCCCCTGTCGGGGCGATCGCCTTCATCAAGACCCCGCCAGAAGGGGTCTGGGTTTTGCTTGAGCCGGAGGCGATAAAACCCGCTTTTTCTGGGATAAATAGGGGTGAAAGTCACCACTCTCCTACAAAACCTGGGTTTCTGAACCGGAATACTTTTGAGGGTGCTGATGGGTTCGGTCAATGAGGGGTTTTACCCCTCCGGATCCCCAAAAGAGGGCGGGTTCTTTCGGGCGATCAATCTTAGTAATCCCTGTTCAATGGTATCGTAGCATTGAGACAATTATGCTCGCTTTATAAATGCTCCTTAACCGGGGTGGCGAGATTTTAAATCTGAATCTGAGGGTTCAAAGTGCAGCCATTTTGATAACTATTGATGTTATTATTTCAACGTTTCTTCGCCCATGAAACGCCCTAGTTTTATTAGCTCTTATTCCCAAACTTTATAAAAATTGCAATTACTAACGATATCAAGTTTTGACTGAAGTTTTGACATCAAGGCTAATATTTAGCTTATCAAATATCAAACTACTGATTTTCTAAACAAAACAACAAATAAATTATATATATTGAGAACTCACAAAATCCTAAGAATTACTGTATATTTAACTTATAAAAACAATTAAATATACAGTAATTCTTGGGATTTTTAAAATAAATATTTTTGTTGTATAATTTGGTCTTTTAAGTGTAATAGCAATCCGTTAAAATATTCAAAAATTTTATTTCGTATAGTTTTATACCAATAATTAGGTATGATTGCCCTAAATTAGTAGTAACAAAGCAAGCCTATCTCGACCTTAAAAGTAGGTCAGTGAGGTCTAAATAGTTATTTTTATAAAACTGTCCGGACAACCGGAGGGTTACCCTGAAAAGATGTTGTATTTATCTGCGTGCTCTGCGACTAAAATTCATCCCAGCCGGGTAAAACAATAGTCCCCTAGTCAGGCTCACTAACTCTTGCAGCTCCAGGTAGAATGTACCTGAAGTAATGTCATAGACTCAATCGTTATTAACCGATAATCACTCAATTTATAACAGCTACATGGATCCACAAAATATTCCATATCTTTCTCAGAAAAATTGCCCTGCTTCTGAAAAAATTCAAATTAACCAACTTTCCCGTTCCCAGTTTCAACCCCGAAGCTACTTTGATGAAACAGCAATGGCGGAACTGACAAAGAGTGTCAAACAACATGGCGTGCTTCATCCGATTATTGTGCGGCCTATTGGGGAAAGCCGCTATGAATTAGTAGCAGGGGAACGGCGATATAAAGCAGCTAAAGCAGCGGGACTTAGTGAAGTGCCTGTTATCATCCAAACCTTGAACGATATAGAAGTAGTCCAGTACGCTCTCATGGAAAACTTACAACGGGAAGATTTAAATCCGGTTGAAGAAACTGAGGGAATTTTACAATTGCTGGAACTTAAGTTACAAACTGACAGACAATCAGTAATATCTTTGCTTAATAAAATGGCGAAAGAGAAAAGAGGGTTGGCGGACAGCTCTTTCCGCCAGGAATATCAGCAAGTGATTGAAGCCGTTTTTGAAAGCATTGGCCGACTCTCTTTTGAAGCGTTTAGAACTCACAGACTACCCCTGCTTAAACTGTCTTCTGAAATTCTTGAAGCGTTACGCCAGGGACGCATCGAATACACTAAAGCCAAGGAGATTGCTAAGTTAGAGTCGGAGGAGGAACGAGTGGCACTCCTAGAAGCAACGATCGCTGAGTCTCTTTCTTTGCGGCAAGTACAAAAAATAGTCAAAGAAAAGAAAATCCCTCAAGCAGAAGACCAATTACAAACGGAAATCGATAGTATTTCCAAGCGATTTACCCGTTTTAAAGCGTGGAATAATCCCGATAAGCGTGCTAAACTAGAAGAACTATTGAAAAGCTTGACTCTCTTATTATCGGAATAAAATCGATAATAAGCTTTATGAAACTTAGGCAAAACTTGTGACTCAATGGATTATAATTTTATCCAAAAGGGTATTTTTATACTCCATTTTTCTATTTTTTAAATTTTGAGGTAAATGGGCTATTATGGGAATAACCTTTAAAATCAAGGGTTCCAAAGTAGGTTAGGCTAACTATCGGGAATGGATGAAGTGTTTTTTCATTTAGCTGCCTCTATCAAGATTTGTATAAGCCTTAATAGGAAGGGGACAAGAATATAGTATTTTTCCCCTTTCTTGTCATTCCGTAACTAGCACTTGAGGAACTTTGAAGCTCAATAAAGCAGGGGTCTATCTTAGAGCAGATGGTCAAGTCTTCAAGGTCCGAACCACTCAGATACTACTTACTCGAATAAAAAATATCTAATTTTCATTGGTTTAGTCTTTATTTTGTGACTTTAGTTTAGTCGCCTTACCCAAAGATGAGTTAAAGCATGAATATATTGTGAGTAAGATTAAATCAATAATTAATTTATGGATAAAATAATGAATCATTAAAGAGGACAAATAGGATCCAATATTTTTATTGATTAGGAACATTTCCGGAGTCAGAGACTCTTTCGTGTATGAGTCAATAACAAAACTAATCATCAAAAACGATTCAACATTGGTGTGGGTTGTAGGATTTAATTCCCGGGTATTTTATGCGTCTATTATTTATTTCTACTTAACAGAACCATTGAGCTTATGAGACTTGTCTTAGCAACGGCTTCTTTGTTTACAGTTGCATTTTTAGCAACTTCTATGTCCAATACGGAAAGGGCCGATCGCGCTAATGCGAACCTGGCTCTGACTTTGAAACCGAATGAAATACCCCAGACACAAGAGGCTGAAGATGGAAAAATTGTAGAAACACCAGCAACAGAAATTACGCCCACCGCGCCAGAAAATTTCTCCGAGATTGACTCATATTCGATCGCATCCACAGGGAGTGCTAGGGTCGAATCCTCTGGGGAGCAAGCCCTGTCTCCAGAAAGGGAAACATTTCGAGAACTGCGTTTAGAAGGTCCTAAACGCTCTCCCTTATTCATTCCTGAGTTTAGCTCCGCTTCTCCGTGGGCTAATGTTGCAGCTCCTGAGCAGATAGCTTCTCAGCCTTTGCGATCGCCAGGTTCCGTCCCTAGATATTCACCGCCACCCAGAGCCCCAGTGGCAATACAAGAGCCAGAGGTTTCTCCCAGTCTTGCCGCTGCACCTATCACTCCTGTAGTGAGAGAAATTAGGGAGCAGCCCAGCGTTAAAGTAGAAAATGTGAGTCCCGACCAGCCTATAACTTGGGTATCAGTCCCGGAACATTCAGATGATTCCTTCTCTGAAATCCTCGCAGTTCCCTCAACTCCCGCATGGATTCAAGCCCGGATTGAGATTCCCCCCGTTGTTCAATCGGACCGGGAGCAGGACTTAGCACTTCCGCAACTTTCCCCGCCTCCGGTAAACTCTGTGGCGATCGCTACCGAGTCGATTCCGATTCCGGTTCCCCAAGTCGTTCAAGAAAACGATTTTGTAAAACTAGGAAGTGCGAGAGATTTATTACCCATAGACTCAGGGGAATCACACAATTCCGCACCGGCGATCGCACTGGTCCAATCCCCAGGCAATTCTACCCCTGGGCGATCGAGCAACTCAACTCGGATCTATCGACCCGATCCCCAAGGAATTGAAATCATCCAAGAGCAGGTACAGCAACTTCAAGAAAGCGCTCAAATTCAGCCCAGTATTGAAGCTTCACCCGCACTAAGTATCTTTAATCCTACCGGATATGGTGCTGATCGCAACACAGGGTATATTTCAGCGACCTATCAATCTCGCACCCGATTTGTTGACAATAGTGATGGAGCTGTCGCCATTGGCTTCGGGTTTGGTGATGCCCGGGATCTCCTTGGGGTAGAACTCAGCTATACCGTAGCCAGTGTCTTTGGGAACAATCGTGATATCGGTACCGGTGGCTTTAATGTCAAAGTTCATCGTCAATTTGCCAATGATTGGGCGATCGCTGCCGGATGGAATGGGTTTCTATTTCTGGGGGAAGATGATGGATTTGAAAACTCACTTTATGGCACAGTAACAAAAATAATTCATACTCAAGAATCCCTTTCTTCCCCGTTAAGTCGGATTGCCATTACTGCTGGAGTGGGCAATGGACAATTCCAAAGCGAAGAGGCTCTGGAAGACGATCGCAACGGTATTAATGTATTTGGAAGTATGGCTGTTAGAGTGATAGAACCCGTCAGCGTGATTGCTGAATGGACCGGACAAGATTTAGCAGTTGGTGCTTCTATTGCCCCCTTTAAAAATATTCCCTTTGTGATTACCCCAGCAGTGCGAGATTTAGCCGGGGCTGGGGATGGACCCAGATTTGTTTTAGGGGCAGGTTTAGGCTGGAAATTTTAAGCAGTGAAATGAGGAACAGTGGTTATGGTTAACATTAAAATCAAAGGGGCGATCGTCGCCTCTACTGTAGGAACTGTATTTTGGATTGTCAGTGCTCTGGCAGTTCCCCCACAGCAGTCAGATAGTACCGGAACCAATAGTTGGAATAATACAGCCCCTATCTTTGAAATTGAAAGCCAACTTGATCCCCAAACTTTAACTCAAGCACAAGAGCTATATCAAGCTTTACAAGAGGCTTATTCTTCTTGTGTAGCCTCAGTAGAAACCGCAGAAACTCTTCCTCGGCGCTTTACTAGAAGACCCCGAGAAAATTCCGGAATTTGCATCAGTGCAGAATGTACTCAATACAACCAATTATTGGAAGAAACAAAAACATTCTTAAGTCTTCTCGACATTCCTGAAGAAGAACGGATTAAAGCACTTCAAAACTTAAGAACTTGGTAGTGAAAAGGAACCATGCTATGCTAGGTCAAGTTAGCCTAAAAACGCGACTATTGTTAGGGGCAGTTACTTCACTGTCTGCCCTTGTTTTCCTCACCCCCTTATCAGTAAAAGCGTCTGGAGGAAATCAATTTAATAATGACAGTATCCTGTTTGACACAGAGACAATCGTAGAGTTTGAATTTATAGAATCCAACGGCGCTTATCAATCAACCTTTGGCGTCATGAATTTACAAACTGGAGAAAAAACTCCCCTCATGGTCGAAGTAAAACCGGCTGATAGAGTACAAAGTATTGAAGCGCAATCTACTTATCAGGATAACTCTCGCCAAGGTAACAGCAATGATTTTAGAGGAACTCCAGGTAACACGGTTCCTCAACCTTTAGTGGCCTTTCAATTTCAGGCCAATACCCCTTACATCTTTTACTTAGAATCTACTTTAAATGGTCGTCCTGCCGGAATTCTTTATTCCGCGAATAGTCAAAATCCCGGCGGCAATAAGCAACTCAACTTTGAAGGAGACTTTTCAACCCTAGGAACAGGAGGAGTGGCCTTATACTGGGATGATACAGGTTCTTTATTAGTGGATCTGCAACTCGATGATCGAGATTTCGATGATTTCATTATTCAAGTGGGTGGGAATTTAGACTGTCCTTTTAATCAGCAAGAAAGTCCCTAGTAAAATCGCCCCTATCTCTAACCCAGCGGTAAGAAACTAGGGGTATTTACAATACTAAAAACTTCATAAAACTAAATCAATATTACCTTTATCACACCTGTAGTTATTCCTGACGTTGACATCATGGATATCGATGGTAACTCTTCATCTTCCTTTCACCAGTTGAATGGGCCGTCCCCTTCCGTTCAAACTCTTTTACCTTCACCGCTATTACCCCCGCTCAATGATGCTGATGCCTTAAATCTTAGACATCTGCTCTCTGTTGCCCGCCGCCGAATTTGGGTGTTTACCGGAGTCAGTATTGCTGTAGCTTGTGGCGTTTTGGTGAAAGTCTTGACTCAAACCCCGATTTATGAGGGAAATTTTAGATTGTTAGTTGAACCCATTAAAGGAGAGGATAACCTTGAACAACTGAATCAAGCTTTAACTCGGAATATCGGACAAGGAGAAAGTTTAGATTATGATACTCAAATAGAAGTCCTTTTGAGTGGTCCCGTCATTAATCCTATTTTCACCAACGTTCAGCAAAATTATCCAGAGCTTCAACTAGGCGAGGTCCTCACAAAATTAAGCATACGAAGATTGAAAGCAACAAAAATATTAGATATTCGCTATCAAGACAGCGATACTAAAAAAATTGAACTTATTTTAAAAGAGCTGGCAAAGGGCTACATTCATTATTCTGAAATGGAGCAACAGATCACCATAAGGCAAGGCTTGGAATTTGTGGAGAATCAGTTGCCTAGACTACAACAGAGAGTGGATTCTCTTCAAGAATACTTAGAACAATTTCGCCAGCACTATAACCTAATTGATCCGGGACAAAGCGGACAGATTTTATCCCAACAGATTGGAAGTTTGGTTAAAGAAAGACAAGAGACTGAATCCCAGCTTGTACAAGCTCAAGCCCTCTACGGCAAATTAAAAGGGCAGTTAGGGTTGGAATTAGAACAAGCAATGTTAGCAACCTCCCTGAGCGAAGCCCCTCGCTATCAAGACTTATTAAATCGATTTCATGAAATTGAAGGAAAATTGGCGCGAGAATCTACTCGGTTTACGGTGCAAAGTCCCGCCATGCAAGCTTTGATTGATGAACGAAATAGTTTATTACCTTTATTGCAGGAGGAAGCTCTATTAGTTCTCGGGCCAAATGTTTCTCAACTTCGAGGAGATATTCGCAGCTTATCCACGCCTAACTCACTTCGGAATGATTTGACTGGCAAGCTGATAGAAACAGTCAATTTGATGGAAATGACTCGGGCGAGACAATGGGCGATCGCTCAAGCGGAAACGATTGTGCAACAGCAAATGCAAGAACAAGCAACTTTAATGCGTCAATACACGGACTTACAGCGAGAACTTGAATTAGGAACCGAAAGTTTAAATCGATTTTTAGCTGTTCGAGAAAATCTTCAAATTGAGTCCGCTCAAAAAGCCATGCCCTGGCAACTGATTTCTCAACCCGAAGTCGGTAATCTTCCCATTTCTCCCAATTTTTCTCGCAGTTTACTTTTAGGGGCGATCGCGGGGTTAATGGCAGGCATTGGGGCAGCTTTATTAGCGGAGAAACTGGATACAAAATTCCATTCTGTTGAAGACATCAAAGATTATATGGGCTTTCCCATCTTAGGAACGATTCCCTTTGAGAAAGACCTCAAAGAAAGCCTAACAGTCTCTGATGGAGAAAACCTTGTTCAATCATCTGGGGGCTACCTCTTTTCTCAGTTTTTTGAAGCCTTCCGTTCCCTCCATGCCGACCTCTATTTTATGAGTCCAGATCGGCCCCTTAAATCTATTGTCATTAGCTCTACATTACCAGCAGAAGGCAAGACTACAATCTCAATGAAACTGGCTGAAGCTGCATCAGCAATGGGAAATCGGGTTTTATTAGTAGATGCAGATTTACGTCGTCCTCAAATCGATCACCGCATGGATCTCCCTAATGTCTGGGGATTAAGCAATTTGATTTCCACGGATTCTCTTAATGCACAAGACAGCATTCAACAGTCGCCACTTAATCAGAATTTATATGTTTTAACGGCTGGACAAATGCCCCCAGATCCCGCTCGCCTGCTTTCGTCTCAACGCATGAAACAATTAATTGAAGAGTTTAAAGCAAGTTTTGATTTAGTGATTTTTGATACGCCTCCATTAGGGGCTATCTCCGATGCTAAGTTTCTAGCACCTCATACCGATGGTTTGGTTATGGTGGTTGGGATGGGTAAAAGCGATCGGGCTATTTTACGAGAAGTTTTTGATGGATTAAAAATGTCTCGAACCCCAGTTTTGGGCCTAGTCGCCAATGGAGTTAAACAATATCTTCCGACTTCCTATAACTACTACCAGAGCTACTCTATACCTGATAAAACACGAATTTCTTCCCACTAACTATGATATATTATTATATTTACCTAGTTTGTTTGCTTCATTTCTTATTTAATTAAGGAGATAATAACTATTGCTAATTAATTTTTTTTTTGATGAGCTAAAAATTAGCATTTACTTAAAAAATCAACCGGATTTGTGAGAAATTTCGAGAATATTGCATCATTAAATTACTCCATTCACCACCAATAGTATGTTTTCTAAAACTTGTCAAACGAATTGTTCCCCCACCTATTTGACTACTGGGGGTGCAGGATTTATAGGTTCTCATTTATCAGAAGCTTTATTAGCTAAAGGGTCTCTAGTGCGAGTGATTGATAATTTATCAACAGGAAGTATCGATAATATTCGACACTTACTAGATCGCCCAGACTTTCACTTTGCCTATGCTGACATCACCAATGACATGGTGTTGGATCGATTGGCCTCAGAAGCAGATATCATCATTCATTTAGCTGCAGCCGTCGGGGTAAAACTAGTGGTGGAAAATCCTGTACAGACCATTCAGACGAATATCATGGGAACGGAGAAAGTCCTAGAAACCGCACATCGGTATCGGGCCAAAGTCGTCATTGCCTCCACCTCAGAAGTCTATGGGAAAGGACATAGTATCCCATTCCGAGAAGATGATGATGTGGTACTCGGCCCAACCAGTCGCAATCGATGGGGATATGCAGCCTCGAAGATGGTGGATGAATTTTTAGCCTTGGCCTATTATCACGAGAAAGGATTGCCCGTGGCGATCGCCCGTCTGTTCAATACCGTCGGACCCCGACAAACCGGACGCTATGGCATGGTGATTCCCCGCTTGATCCAGCAGGCACTACAAGGAGAACCTCTCACTGTATATGGAGACGGTCAGCAGTCTCGCTGCTTCCTCCATGTGGAAGATGCAGTCAAAGCACTCATTGGCCTCGCCGAGTCATCCGAAGCCGTTGGAGAAGTGTTTAATGTAGGCTCACAACAGGAGATTACAATTTTAGATTTAGCCCAGCGGATTATCGATCGCGTGGGAACTCCGGGAAATAACAAGCTGTCTGAAATTCAAATGATTCCTTATGGACAAGCCTACGCGCCAGGATTTGAAGATATGCAGCGGCGCTTTCCGGACTTATCCAAGATTGCCGAGTATATAGGCTGGCAACCCACGCGATCACTGGATGAAATTTTGGACGATGCGATCAAGAGTTTAACACCGAACAATCGAAGTGTTACGGGAGGTTCTGTTTTTCTGGTATAACAGGGGTTATTTCATGCCACATAAGGGCAATATGTTGACCACCTTGCAGCCAAATATTGCAATAATTTAAAAGTCGGGTCAACGAAGAACTTTTGCAGCCAGAGAAAAAATAAATTAATTAAAGTCTCAAGTATTAAGCGCTTTTTTAATTAATTTTTTCTTCAGGCAAAATAATTTTGACAAATTCAACAGGCAATAGCAATGGATGAGGTTGATGCGATATATAAGGTGG
>CBFGOM010000119.1:0-20472 GCA_965650385.1 uncultured Oscillatoriaceae bacterium | reverse complement strand
CCAATTTTGGTGAGTTCCTTGAGGGCGCTGATGGACCAAGACTGGACTGACTTGAGGATGAGTTTCTGGATGCGCCGGTGTCGCGAGTCGAACCATTCAGAAATCTGGATGAGTGACCGGGCCATCCAAGTAGAACCGCCAAAGTCTGAGGAGTCTAGCCAGCGAGCGAACAACTCTTCCCCTTTGGCAAGACCCTGTTGCAGACACAGTTCATGCAACAGTTGCCGGAAGCTGCGACCGATTTCTAGGCCGCTAACAAAAGTATGGTGGACGAAACTAAAAAACTGCTGTAAAGTTTTCTGGGCTATCGTTTGGAGTTCCTGGGAACCAAAATTGCTGTAGTCATATTCATAGTTGAGAATGACGGAACCAACAGTACCAAAGTCGTTAGATGCTTTACCTGGACAGAGTTCTGCTATCATGGTGGTTAGTTTTTTATATGAGTTGGTCTCCCGTTGCTGCGGGGGACTTTTTTGTATCGACTATTTGTCTTCTTCTGGCTCAAACCTCAGCAAATCATCGATCGCCAAGTCTGAGCGTCCAGTTTCCTTCCTGACCCAATCTCGTAGTTTGACCAGGGTGGCAAACTCAGATTTTGTTAAAAGTCCAGATTTAGCAGAGGACAAAGTTCGCCGATCTATCTTGTTGCCTTCGAGCAGAAGTTGCTCATAGACCGAGGCAATGGATTTACCTGCGGGCCAATATGGACTTAGATCAACGTAGACTTTCTCTTTCACAGCGTTAGTTTGGTACTGATTCGACGGTCTACGCTGATGTTGCCATACTTCTATGCTATTACGTTGACGTGCATACGTCAACGCTTTAAAGTAAAATATTGCAAATTTGCGAGGCTCTTTTTGGCTCAACCTTTGTTGCCGGGACAATTGACGCAACAGTTGCCGAAAGCTGCGACCGATTTCTAGGCCGCTAACAAAAGTGTGCTGGACAAATCCGAAAAACTCGGACAGGGTTGTTTTAGCTTGATGCTGCAAGGCTTCGGAGCCGAGGGTGCTGTAATCGTAATCGAAGCGCAACGAAAGCGGCAATGCCACTGAGTTAGCGCAGGTCATAATGCTATCCTTGAAATGAATATATATGGCTGGGAAGGGTTGGTCCCCTTCCTTTTTATTGCTACGTCCCCGGTGGAAAGCATCTTTCCTCCTGGAGGTGGTCTCCTCCAAGCCAGGGTACAAGTCTGGGTCTTCCCAATTCGATATTAAAATGATATCACAGTCTAAATAATGTCGAACTATTTTGGGCAGATGATTGGCTGGCAAATTGTAAATTATTGTGAAGCAATCACGATTGCGGGTTACATGGCCTCTCAAAGCAAGAAAGAACGATTATCGGCATTGTTGAAGCGGTTGAGGGGCGATCGCAGCATTGAGGTTTTTATCGAGGAGGCGCTCGAAGGCGGGGTCAGCTATGGCGGTTACTACAGTTGGGAAGCAGCCCAAAGCTATCCGAGTTCAAAGCGGTGGATGGAGTTGTGGCCGAACCTGTGCGATGAGTCTGGGTTGGAGCGCGAAGAAATCGAGCGTTACTTAGAAGGGCAATGTGAACTAGATGAACTGCTGTCGATGCGGACAGTGCCAGTGGCAGAACCCGAATTTACCCGGCCTCGCTTTAAGCTGTGGATTACGACTTTGACCCTGCCTGAGTTGTCCGAACTGCTGGCCGATTTGACCGCGCAAATTAGAGAAGCGATTCTTAAACCGGATAAGCCTAAAACCGCAGGGCCACTCACCCCGTCAGCGGATGACTCGCTCTGGGTTACTTCGTTTGAACTGATGCAGCGACTCAGCACCCGACGACTCAGGCAGGTAGTATCCTGGGGGTACGAACTGCTATCCCTTCGCATTCGTTCCTCCTCAGAACAAGAATGTCCCACCTTAAGCGGTTTGTTGGTCGGTCGGGATATCGAAGCATTGGCCCAACGCTTCCACCTTGATAGCGATCGCCTTGGACGCATCGCCAGCGGCACGTTACGTCCTAACGATAAGGAGCTGGTTTCCCTCGCTGCGGCCTTGAACGTTCCATCGGAAGATTTGCTCGATATTTGCGAGTGGGAATTTGGAAGTGACACGCACCAGGAGAAGCAACCCAATGGCAAGGGATGACAGAAATGACTACGAACTCAACTCGCTCTTTCCTGGCTGTTTGGGTCTGGGCGCAACCCTGGATGCTCACCATAAGCAGGTCCTCCAAATTCGCCTCCAGGACTGGCAACAAGTTATCCAACTCAAAGAAACCCATTTGTATTATTTTGCAAAATTAGCGCAAGACTTACACAAAGATGCGGTGGAGCTATGGCATGAGGGAGACGAGGCAGAAGCGATGCCCTCTAAAATCCGAATCCCAGCTAAACTAGCCTTCAAGCGCTCTTGCAGTTCAACCCCATCGGAATCTTTGAGAATGAGTGATGTAGCTGCCCTGGATCCGTTAGCGACTACTGAAAATCCGTTTTTATCTGGATTGGTGACGGATAGTTTGTTGCGATTGCAGCAGGAAGTCTATCAAAGCAGTCGCCCTGCTTTTTTAGTGTCGATTAACTACCACCGCAACTTGATTTTTAACCAAGCTGGACTGGATTTGCTCGACTCAACTCCGCAGCAGTTACTCAAGCGCAATCTTTCGGCCTTATGGGTCCCACCTCAACAACTCAAGCCGGTTTCTTACCAGGAACAACCCCCGCCTCACCTCGCAGAAATTCTCAAGCTGCTGCGCCAACAAAGCGAACTCAATTCGTTCTCTTACCTCGGATGGCGCAACCAGGGCGATGAACGCGCCGAATGGGGGCGATGGACGAGCGATATCCGAGTGCGCGAAGTCGCCAAGGGTCACTACGCTCGGCTGATGCTTCATTGCGGTTGGGACCCACTGCCACTGCCTAGCTAATCTGTCAGTGCATAGCAATCCACTGGGTCATGCGATCGCACGGGTGAATCCTAAAAATCACACTGGAGGTCCAGGAAATATGTTGTCTTTACATGAAGTTGCTACGTTCATCAATACTTCAGATGACCGGGATGCGGAACTCGCGGCCCTAGCCTTGGGCGAGAAGAACCAAGCCACTTGGATTATCGACCAGGCCAGCCAAGAAGTGCTCTTAGCTAACCGGGTCGCCCTCGATGCCAACTGCAAACCGCCTCGCGAAGTTTTGGCCAAGGATATTTCCGCATTATGGGACGAAGAACCACTGCGCGAACTAACCGAGTTGGTTCACCGGGATAGTCTGGTACGCGACCATACCAATCGGGGCTACCGCTGGCATAAAGAACCCGGATCTGAGGTCTGGCTCCGCAAAAAGCATGATTTCACCGTGGATTACGCTGAAGTCAACTTTTTGGGTCGCGTCTGCCGGTTTGAAATCGTCAAAGAAGCCCTGGCAGTCTAATGGGCCACCGTCTAATTCAACTGGTTTCGATAGAGCGCGGTAAGCGCAGCTATGCCAGAGGCAATTGCTTAGATGAGTTGGTCGCGCTCTATCGCACCATGTTTGCTGAACCGCCTTCTTCTCAGTGGTGGTCAAAAGAATCAGTTATTGCCATGTTCGAGCGCTACTTCCAGACTGGCTCGGTGTTGAGTGCGCTCAGTGGCGATAACCTGGTGGGTTTTGCGGTGGTGCAACCGTTGGCCGCCGCTTCCATCATGGGTCAGCCCACCTGGATTAAATCTCAACAACGATGGCGATCGCTCGATTGGCAATTGCTAGATGAGTTCGGGTTGGCTCCCGATTGCGGATATTTGGCCGATTTGGGCGTGGCTGCGACTCACCGGCAACAGGGTATTGGGGCTGAGTTGGTGCGTCTGGGATTGCGGCAGTATCCCGACAAACCAATGTTATTGCGCGTGAGTGCTTGCAAGAGTGATGCGATCGCCCTCTACCTGAAACTAGGATTTGCGAGGATACTTGGACTCGAACAGCGACCAGAGTATCGGCAACAGGATGGCTCACTCAAAACTGAACCCAAGTTCTTGATGCTCAAGGATACAACGAGTTTGAGCGGATATTGAGGCGATAGCCTACGGCATAGCTTCGATGTGCGGCATCCCAAGTCATTCTTCTACTTTTGCCGGTATCCACCATTGCAGTGGCGATCGCTCATAATTTTAACCAGCACCTAGGAGCCAACCATGCCAACTAACCCCACTCGAAAAAGTGCCATCATCACTCCTAGCATCCTCCGGCATCGGACAGGCCACTGCTCTGCTACTAGCTGAGGCGGGCGTTCAGTTCGTTCTCGTTTCTCGGCGGGGTGAGCCACTGCAACAACTCGCAGACCAGATTTTCGCTGGGAGCGGGACAGCCATTACAATTCCCACGGATATCACTAATTGCCAACAAGTTCAAGCAATGGTGCAAACGGTCCTGGACAAGTTTGCACGCATCGATATCCTGGGAAATCCGGCATGGGCTTTTTCTGGTGTCAGCTTCGCTATTTCTGGGCCTATCCCGATGTTTGGTTTCTGAGCAGTTGGCGAGAACCTGCGGCATAGCTGCTCTTACCGCACTCGTTGTTGGTTGGACTGGTTCAGTTTTTTCCTAATCAGCCGAACAGCAAGCGCGTTCCACGCATAGCGCGCAATTTGCACCTTGACCCACTTGAGTGGGTTCAGCACTTCGTGACTGTAATGGGCTTCTACCCTATCTGTGGTCAACGGTGGTTTGGCGGGTTCCTTTTGCTGCGCGATCGCCTGAATCACAACCCCAAGTCATCCAAATTTTTTACCGGGTCTTATTTTTGGCTTAAAAAATCGGTGGTTCTACGGATTGACAAAAATAACAGGATTTTAATCAACAAAACTTTACTATAAATTCATCATTTTTTGATTAAGTTATACACAAGTTAAACACTATCTCAAACATCAGTGCAGTCTAATGGATATAGGGCAATTATGTTGATTCTGTCGCCAAGAAGATAGCTAGAAGAGCTAGTATAGGAGGAATACAATAATCAGGGTGTGCAGCAGGGTGGTAGTTTTTGAATCCAGAAATAGGAGTGAAAATCTAGCATTTTCATTAGCAGATTGAAACTTTACCTAAAAACCTTCTATATTTAATCAGCGAAAATAGAACGAGCTAAAATTGAGTATTTGGCTTTGCCAAGCATCTAATCAATCCAAGCATTTAGTCACAATGTTGCTAGATATATAGCAATATAGACATTGCTCGTAATGCCAGCTAGTTGGCTAGAAAAGTTATCTAATTACCGAATTATGACCGCCATAAATTTTGACGAAAACGCCTACCTGCAACAAAACTCTGACGTGGCCCGCGCCGTTACGAATGGCTCATTTAACAATGGGTTACATCATTGGATAACATTTGGATTTAAGGAAGGCAGAACGCCGCAAATTGCGTTTTCCGAAAACTTTTATCGGGACTATTACCCCGATGTAGCCAATGCCATTACTAATGGGGGATTCTCCAGCGGATTGGAGCATTATGCCCGGTTTGGTGCAGCGGAAGGTCGAGCATCCGTTGCCAGTGATACTCGCCCCGGTTCTCAGTTGCAAGAGATTATCGATCGCGGATTTGTAAGGGTTGCAGTTAACGAAGATGCGCTCGGATTTAGCCAACGGGAAGCTGATGGTTCTTTTAGCGGGATAGGGGTGGATTTTAGTCGGGCGATCGCCACTGCCTTATTCGGGGACCCAGAGGCGGTTCAATATGTAGTAGTAGCCCCTGGGCAAGAATTTACTCGGGTTGCCAATGGTGCAGTCGATATCGCTGCCACCTTGCCGACTCATAGCCTCCTGCGCGATGCCACCTTGGGAGTGGACTATTCCCCCACAGTTTTCTTCGATACTCAAGGGGTAATGGTGCGGGGGAACAGTGGGATTAATTCCATTGAGCAGTTGCAAGGAATCACCATCGGGGTATTAGAAGGAACGCGGTCCCGGCAAAATTTACAAGATGCCGCCCGTCGTGCAGGAATTACCCTAAATTTTCAAATTTACCCCTCTCAAGATGCCCTATTTGCCGCCTATGATGCAGGACGATTGGGTGCAGTTTCCATCAATCGTGGAGTTCTCAGCAATCGAATTCCGACCCTATCCAATCCCGGGAATCATGTCATCCTGGAAGAGAATCTGGGGAAAGAACCGTTAGGACTCATCGTGCCAGAAAACGAGTCCGAATGGGCCGATGTAGTGCGCTGGGCGGTCAACGCTCCCATTCAAGCCGAATTTTTCGGGATTAACTCCCAGAATGTGAATGAATTTCTGGATGGAAATAGCGACATTAAACGCTTTTTGGGAGTGGAAGGGAATTTAGGAGAATCCCTGGAAGTCTCCAATGACTTTGCCCTGAAAATCATCCAACAAATCGGCAACTACGAAGAGATTTACAATCGTAACTTCGATGAAACCGCCTTACCGCGCAATCTCAACGAACTGATGTTTGTGGAGCCAGGGGGACTGGTTTATTATCCCCCATTTAGTGGTAGCGACAGAGTGACTGTGCCCCTAGTCGATAATGATGACCGCAACGTTTTGCAGGAAGTCCTAGACCGAGGTTTCGTGCGCGTCGGGGTGAGAAATGATGCCCAAGGACTGGGTTTTGCTGATGAAAACGGCAACTTAAGCGGATTTGATGTGGATTTTGGTCGGGCATTGGCAGCTTCTCTATTTGGCGACCCCAACGCCGTAGAATTCGTGATTCAGACATCCGGTGCCCAGCGCTTTAGTGACGTCGCCAATGGCATTGTGGATGTCACCAGTCGCAATGCTACCCACAACCTAAGACGGGATGCGCTGCTGGGCGTAGATTTTGCTCCAATTAATTCTTACGACGCTCAATTTGTAGTCACTCCAACTGCCAGCGGGATTACCTCTTTAGAGCAGCTTGCCGGGGGGCGAATTGGCGTCAGCGCCGGGACGACTTCTGAAACTCGATTGCGAGAAAAGTTGAGTGCGGCAGGCATTAATGCCGAAGTTGTAGCTTTGGATAACTTCCAGACCATCTTCCAGCAGTATATCAATGGCGAACTGGATGCCATCACCGGAGATGGGGGGCTAATTATCTCCAGTCTTCTAACCTTACCTGTAGAGCAACGAGACCAGCACCAGCCCTTTCCAGAAGTTCTGGGTGAGGAGCCTTTAGCAATGGTGGTGGATGAAAACCAATCCCAGTGGAAAGATGTGGTTTCTGGGGTGACTTATGCGATTTATGAGGCGTTAGAACTGGGCCTAACTTCAGAAAATGTGGCTGAATCTGTCAATAGTTCAGATCCAGTTATCCGCCGCTTTTTGGGAGTGGAAGGAAATGTTGGAGAAAGTTTGGGTTTGGGTAATGATTTTGCGCTGAATGAGATTTCTTCCGTCGGAAATTTGATTGAAATGACTAACCGAAACTTCCCGGGAATTCCTGTTGATGAAGCTAGTCCAGTTCTTTATACAGAGGGCGGTAGTATTTTCTCCATTCCCTTTGCTTAATTAACGAAGGGCAACTCAACCGAAGTGGAAGATTTGCTGATTCAGGCCATACTCAAACTAGCAATTAAGATAGGAATTTTGAAGGCATCTATGCTATCACCCGATGAGCAATGGTTTTGGAGACTAATAAATGTTCTTAATGTTTTTTCTGTAAAATTTAACTGTGACTTTTTATGACTCCTATCAAGAAATCAGAAATTATTATACCTAATTCAAAACAAGAACTTATGGGCGCAAAATTTTTAACAAAAGCCGAACGGCATAAAATATTATGCGAATGGAATAACACCACAAGAGAATATCCCTTTGATCGCTGCATCCACCAGCTATTTGAAGAACAGGTAGAACGGACGCCTGACGCTGTGGCGTTGGTTTTTGAAGGAGAGCAACTCACCTATCGAGAATTGAACGCCCAGGCAAACCAACTGGCACATTACCTACAAGCGTTGGGCGTTGGGCCAGAAGTGCTGGTAGGGATTTGTGTAGAACGTTCTCTAGAGATGATAGTGGGACTGTTGGGCATCCTCAAAGCAGGTGGTGCTTACGTTCCGCTCGATCTAGCGTACCCTAGTGAGCGTTTAGCATTCATGCTAGAAGACTCCGGCGTGCCAGTGCTGCTAACTAAAGGGCATCTAGTAGAAAAACTTTCCTTACACTCAGAGCGTATCGTTTACTTGGACTCTGATTGGGAAGAAATTATCCAAAAAAGCAAAGAGAATCCTACCAGCAGCGTTACGCCTGACAACCTAGCCTACGTTATTTACACATCAGGGTCTACAGGAAAACCCAAAGGCGTTTTAATCCAACACAGGTCGCTAGTCAATTACACGACCGCTGCGAGCGCTGAATATAAAATATCTGAATGTGATAATGCTACGCATCGTTGTCACGACCGCATTCTACAGTTCTCCTCAATTAGTTTTGATGTTAGTGCCGAAGAAATCTATATTAGCCTGACATCGGGCGCAACGCTTGTATTGTGTAGCGATTCTATGTTGGATTCGGTTGGTGCATTTTTGCAAAAGTGCAGGGATTGGGAAATAACCGTACTGGCGCTGCCAACAGCCTACTGGCATGAACTTACATCCATATTAATTAAAGAAAGTTTTGCACTCCCCCCATCATTGCGCTTGGTAATCATAGGGGGAGAAAAAGCACTGCCCGAACGATTGAAGGCTTGGCAGGAGTATGTAAGACAACGAGTGCGCCTAATGAATAATTACGGCCCTACAGAAGCCACTATCGGAGCAACAATATACGATTGCTCGGCTGCCAATTCACCATCAACAGAAGTGCCGATCGGTCGTCCGATTTCTAATGTGCAGCTTTATATTTTAAATCGAGAGCAACAACCCGTACCAATTGGCGTTCCAGGAGAAATATACATTGGCGGTGATGGTTTAGCACGAGGCTATTTAAACCGTCCGGCTCTAACTCAAGAACAGTTTATCTCTAATCCCTTTAGCAATCAACCCTCTTCTCGCCTCTACAAAACAGGTGATTTAGCCCGTTATCTTCCAGATGGGAATATCGAATATCTTGGTCGCATTGACAATCAAGTAAAAATACGTGGTTTCCGCGTTGAACTTGGAGAGATTGAGACAGCACTAAGCACTCATCCAAAAGTAGAAACAGTGGCGGTAATAGATCGGGAAGACATACCAGGCGACAAACGTTTGGTTGCTTACATAGTTTCCAAAAAAGACGAAATTAACCAAGTCTCTGCCAAAGGTATGCGGAACTATTTGGCTGACCATTTGCCAGACTACATGATTCCCAGTGCCTTCGTCACTTTGCCAGCATTGCCGATAACACCCAACGGGAAAATCGATCGCCATGCTTTACCTGCACCCTCTGGGAGAGGAAGCGAACTGGAAGAAAATTTTGTCGCACCTCGCACCGCAATTGAGGAGGTACTAGCTGGAATTTGGGCCGAAGTGCTGAGGGTAGAATGGGTTGGCATTTACGATAACTTCTTAGAATTGGGCGGACATTCTTTGCTAGCTATCCAAGTGATTTCGCGAGTGCGCGACGCATTGGGGGTAGAGTTGCCACTGCGTTGCCTGTTTGAAGTGCCTACCGTAGCCCAATTGGCACAGTATGTGGAGACACTTCAAAAGCATTCCTTCAAATTCCTAATTCCACCCATCCAACCTGTCGAGCGAACCGAGAACCTGCTTCTGTCTTTTGGTCAAGAGCAACTGTGGATACTTCATCAACTCGCACCAGATACTCCCGTTTACAACGAACCTTCAACCATTTGCCTGCCGGGGAATATCAATGTCGCAGCATTGGAAAAAGCCCTCAATGAGATTGTCAAACGTCACGAAATACTACGGACAACTTATAAGATAGTCGATGGGCAACCGATGCAAGCGATCGCCCCATCCTTAACCCTACCCCTTCAAGTAGTTGACTTGCGCTCTCTTCCGGCATCATTACGAGAGGCGGAAGCTTTGCGACTGGCTACACAAGAAGCACGGCTACCCTTCGACCTCACTTCTGAATCGCTGCTGCGTGCTAGTTTAATGCAGCTTGACGAAACAGATTACAGATTATTTTTGGTCGCGCACCACATTGTAGACGATGGCATTTCCACTTATAGTATCTTCCTTCCCGAACTGCAAATCCTTTATCAAGCCTTTTGTGCTGACCAACCCTCACCGCTAAAAGAACTCCCCATCCAGTATGCAGACTTTGCTGTATGGCAGCGCCAATGGCTTGGCTCGGAAGTGCTGGAACCTCAAATTACTTACTGGAAGCAGCAACTAGCTGACCTGCCCGTGCTACAGTTGCCCACAGATCGTCCGCGCTCGGCAAGTCGCTCGTTTAGAGGGTCTCGGCAATGTCTGGTGCTATCTAGAAACTTGACGGACGAGCTATTGGCGCTCTCGCGGCGTGAAGGGGTAACGCTGTTTATGACGCTGCTGGCAGCGTTCAAAACATTGCTGTATCGCTATACGGGAGCCGATGATATTCCTGTAGGTACTGTTACCGGAAGCCGCAATCGACCGGAGGTTGAGGGGTTAATCGGCTTTTTTCTCAACACTCTCGTGCTGCGTACAGATTTATCGGGGAACCCTAGTTTCCTGGAGCTATTAAAGCGAGTGCGGGAAGTTACTTTAGAGGCAGATGCTCACCGTGACTTGCCATTTGAACATCTGGTGCAAATACTGCAACCAGAACGTTCTTCCAGCCAGAACCCCCTATTCCAGGTTTCTTTTGTCCTCGAACCTCCGATGTCAGCTCTTGATTCAGGTTGGAACATCAGTCAGTTGGATGTGGATACTGGTACAGCCAAGTTCGATATGACCCTGGAATTAGATGAAAGACCAGAAGGTATTATTGGACGGATTGAGTACAGTACGGATTTATTCGATGCCAGCACAATTTCTCGCATGATAGGGCATTTCCAGACTCTATTA
This sequence comes from uncultured Oscillatoriaceae bacterium, assembly GCA_965650385.1. Lineage (GTDB taxonomy): Bacteria > Cyanobacteriota > Cyanobacteriia > Cyanobacteriales > Laspinemataceae > Laspinema. The sequence goes on along the minus strand of CBFGOM010000119.1, from coordinate 9,607 downwards.
GAAGGAATTGTTGCTAATCCTCTGGCGCGAATTTCCGACTTACCTGTGCTGACAGAAACAGAGCACCACCAACTATTAGTTGAGTGGAACAATACTACAACAGAATATCCCTTCGATAAATGTATCCATCAGTTGTTTGAAGAACAGGTTGAGCTAACTCCTGATGCTGTAGCAGTGGTATTTGAAGGGGAACAACTGACTTATCGAGAGTTGAATGCAAAAGCGAATCAATTAGCTCATTACCTGCGATCGCTGGGAGTAAAGCCAGAAGTTTTGGTGGGCATCTGCGTCGAACGTTCCCTTGAGATGATAGTAGGACTGTTAGGCATTCTCAAAGCTGGTGGCGCTTACGTCCCGATAGACCCTGCTTATCCATCTGAGCGCATTGCATATATGCTTGATGATTCCCAGCTACCAGTTCTATTGACTCAGAAACAACTGGTTGCTTCGTTACCAGAACATCAAGCGCAAGTAATTTGCCTAGATTCTGATTGGGATGGAATTTCTGCTTTATGCGAACTTTCTCCCATCACTAGCGTGACACCGGAAAACTTAGCTTATGTAATCTATACCTCCGGTTCAACCGGAAAGCCCAAAGGAGTTCTCATCGCTCACCGAGGATTATGCAATCTAGCGCAGGCACAAATCAAGCTATTTGATGTGCAGCCTGGTAGCCACGTTCTCCAATTTGCATCCATTAGCTTTGATGCTTCTATCTCAGAAATTGTCATGGCTCTTTCTGCGGGAGCAACACTTTGTTTAGGAACTGCTGAGTCGCTGCGACTGGGACAACCTTTAGCGCGACTATTGCAAAAGCAGAAAATTACCCATCTCACCCTTGTGCCGTCAGCACTCGCTGCTCTACCGAGTGAGCAGTTCCCAGCTTTACAGAATATTATCGTTGCGGGAGAGCTATGTCCTACTTCTTTAGTTACTCAGTGGGCTAGTGGACGGCAATTCTTTAATGCTTACGGGCCAACCGAAGCCACTGTCTGCGCTACAGTGGCACAATGCTTTGAAGGCATGGATGTGTTGCCAATTGGTCGTCCGATTGACAACACTCAAGTTTATATTCTTGATCGCCATCTCCAACCTGTTCCTATTGGAGTTCCTGGGGAACTGCACATTGCTGGTGTGGGGTTAGCGCGAGGGTATCTTAACCGTCCCAATTTAACTAATACAAAATTTATCCCTAACCCGTTTAGCAGGGAACCCTCTTCCCGCCTCTACAAAACTGGGGATTTAGCCCGCTATTTACCTGACGGCAACATCGAGTTTTTGGGTCGGATTGACAATCAGGTAAAAATTCGTGGCTTCCGCATCGAACTGGGCGAGGTTGAGGCAGCGATCGCGCAGCATCCAGCTATAAGAGAAACTGTGGTTATAGTCAGAGAAAACACCACAAACGACAAGAAATTAGTCGCCTATATTGTTCCATGTCAGGAGCCAGCACCCGCAATTAGTGACTTGCGTCATTTCCTGAAGCAACAATTGCCTGATTATATGATACCAAGTGCTTTTGTGGTGCTGGAGGCACTACCACTGACACCCAATGGTAAAGTAGACCGAAAATCACTGCCAGCACCAGATATCAACAGCTTGATTCAAAAAGCAGATTTTGTAGCTCCTGGGACTCCTAGAGAAAAATTGGTAGCATCCATCTGGGCAAAAGCCTTGGGAGTAGAAAAAGTGTGGATGAATGATAACTTCTTTGAACTAGGGGGGCATTCTTTACTAGCGACTCAACTAATTGCACAAGTGAAGGATATTTTTTTTGTCGAAGTTCCATTATCTAAGTTTTTTGAAGCTCCAACTGTAGCCTGTCTTTCTAGCTACATTGAAGCAATTTCTTGGGCAAAAGAAAGTCTAGAAACCAGCAACATCACAATCAATAACGTAGAGGAAGTGGAATTCTAATGAATACGATTGAGTTTGTTAATAACCTCCGAAAGTTAAATATTAAGCTGTTTTTGGAAGGCGATCGCTTGCGTTGCAAGGCTCCTGAAGGAATTCTTACCCCTGCCCTCAAGTCAGAAATTAGCGATCGCAAAGCAGAGATTATTTCGTTTTTGCAACAAGCGAATCTTCAAAGCAATACCACTGCGATCGCTCCCATATCCAGAATAGAAAACAAGGCTTTTCCTCTTTCCTTTTCTCAACAGCGATTGTGGTTTCTTTATCAACTACAGCCGGAAAGTCCCTTCTATAACATTCCTCTCAATTTACATTTTAGCGGTCAACTCAATAGTGCTGCTTTAGAATCCAGCTTGCAATTACTCATTAATCGCCATGAAATCTTACGCACTAACTTTATTACCATAGACGGAAGACCTGCTCAAGTCATAAATGCGATTAGAAATTTTTCTTTATCAGCCGTTGATTTGCGCTCTTTGTCAACTAGCGAACGAGATTTAGAGTATCAAAAATTAGTTTCTATTGCAGCTAGCTATGTATTTAATCTATCCGAAGAGGATTTACTATGGGCAAAATTAGTTCAGCTTACCCCAACTGAAAATGTTTTATTGTTAACAATTCACCACATTATATTTGATGGCTGGTCTATCAATGTTTTCCTTCAAGAATTTACGACAATTTACTCAGTTTTAGTGAAAAAAAATCAACCTAATTTGCCCCAAATAAACCTTCAATATGTAGATTTTGCTATGTGGCAACAGCAGTGTTTACAGGGAGAAGTTTTAGAGTCTCAACTCGCTTACTGGCAAAAAAAACTAACAGGAATGCCAGCCTTGTTGGAATTACGAACAGATCGTCCCCGGCCTGCCGTACAATCCTTTCGCGGAGAAACTCAAGTTTTTACAATTGAACCAGAGATTAGTGAAGCACTTATATGTTTGAGTCAGAAGCAGGAAGTGACGCTGTTTATGTTACTCCTCACAGCATTTAAAGTATTGCTCTATCGTTACACCAATCAACCCGATATTGTGGTTGGTTCGACCGTGGCGAACCGCCAGAATACTCAAATACAAGGAATGCTCGGATTTTTTGTGAATACTTTAGTGCTACGCACAGATTTATCAAATAATCCTACCTTTCTGGAGTTATTACAACAAGTTAAAAAGGTTGTCCTAGAAGCTTACGATCATCAAGAATTTCCATTTGATAAGTTGGTTGAAGCATTACACCCAGAGCGAAATTTAAGCCATTCACCTTTATTTCAAATAGATTTTTCCCTAGAACATGAGGCTATTTCTGCTATTAACCTCGAAAATTTAACAATTACCATATCTAATCCTGAAACCAATCATACAGCTAAATTTGATTTAAGCTTATCGTTGCAGAAAACTGAGCAGGTATTAATAGGAGGATTTGAATATAGTACCGACCTCTTTAATGCCACAACTATTACCCGAATGATAGAACATTGGCAAACGTTGTTGGCAGGTATTGTAGCGAATCCACAACAAAGGCTATCAGATTTACCTATTTTGACAGCTATTGAGCAACACAAATTATTAGTAGAGTGGAATCAAACGCAACAAGACTATCCGAAGACTCTATGTATTTATCAATTATTTGAAGCCCAAGTTGAACAAACACCAGATGCCATAGCAGTAACTTTTAAAGATGAACAGCTAACCTACCGAGAACTAAATACCAAGGCTAACCAATTAGCACATCATTTACAAGCACTGGGGGTAAAACCAGAAACACTGGTAGGCATCTGCGTTGAACGTTCCTTTGAGATGATCGTAGGAATCTTAGGCATTCTTAAAGCGGGTGGTGCTTATGTTCCGATAGACCCTGCTTACCCATCTGAGCGCATTGCATATATGCTTGATGATTCCCAGCTACCAGTTCTATTGACTCAGAAACAACTGGTTGCCTCTTTACCTAAGGATCGAGCACGGGTACTTTGTTTGGATTCGGATTGGGAAGAAATCTCGAAAGGAAGTGAACTTTCTCCCATCACTAGCGTAACACCAGAGAACTTAGCTTATGTTATTTATACCTCTGGCTCAACCGGAAAGCCAAAGGGAGTAACAATTCAACATCGGTCTTTGGTGAATTACATCCATGCCGTCACCATTGAATATCAAATAGAGAAGTCAGATCGCATTCTCCAATTCTCCTCAGTTAGTTTCGATGTCAGTGCCGAAGAAATCTATACCAGCTTGACATCGGGTGCAACACTGGTATTGCGTACTGATTCGATGCTGGATTCTTTTGAGAGATTTTTGCAGAAGTGCCAGAACTGGGAAATAAGTGTAATGGCTTTGCCGACAGCCTACTGGCATGAATTGACTGCTTTCTTAAACCAAAAAACTCTTGCATTACCTCCTTCTTTACGTTTGGTCATTCTTGGGGGAGAAAAAGCACTGCCAGAACGACTGAAAACTTGGTTTGAATGTGTAGGACAACAAGTACGTCTATTGAATAATTACGGCCCAACAGAAGCGACTATAGGAGCGACTATATACGAGTTATCAGCAGACGATACAGCCTTGAGGGAGTTGCCCATCGGTCGTCCTCTTGGGAATGTCTGTACCTACATCTTAGATCGCTACCTCCAACCCGTTCCTATTGGTGTTCCTGGGGAACTACATATTGCCAGCGTCGGGTTAGCACGAGGCTATCTAAACCGTCCTTATTTAACCCAACAAAAATTTATACCTAACCCTTTTAGCAATCAAGCCTCTGACTGCCTCTACAAAACAGGTGATTTAGCACGTTATCTTCCAGATGGTAACATCGAATTTATGTCCCGGATTGATAACCAAGTAAAAATCCGAGGTTTCCGCATCGAATTAGGCGAAATTGAAACCACTATCTCTCAACATCCATCAGTTAAACAAACAGTCGTCATCGCCACCGAAAATAACATAGCTAACAAACAATTAGTAGCTTATATAGTCCCAGAACTACAAGCCGAGTTCTCCAGCAGTGACCTCCGCAACTGCCTCAAACAAAAACTACCCGACTACATGATTCCAGCCGTCTTCATCATGCTGGAAAGCTTACCTCTGACTCCCAACGGTAAAATAGATACTAAAGCGTTACCCAAACCAGAAACAGCACATCAACAACTAGCCACAACTAGAGTCCTTCCGCAAACATCTACCCAAAAAATTCTCGCCAGTATTTGGGCAGAAGTTCTCCAATTACAAGAAGTCGGCATTCACAACAACTTCTTTGAATTAGGCGGCGACTCTATCATCAGCATACAAATAGTTGCTCGCTGTCATCAAGCCCATCTTCACTTCACCGTCAAAGACTTATTTCAACACCAAACCATTGCCGAATTAGCCCAAATTGTCACTACCACTAAAGAAGTTAAAGCCGAACAAGGGTTAGTCATGGGTATCATACCCTTAACCCCCATCCTACACTGGTTTACCGAACAAAACTTACCCGAACCGCATCATTTCAACCAATCATTTCTATTTGAAATATCCCCAGACATAAAACCAGAAATATTACAGCAAGTCTTCCAAGAACTGCTGCTACATCACGATGCTTTACGCCTACATCTAATCCCCAACGGTGATACTTGGCAACTTATTAACGCCCTTGTTGAAGAAAGCGAAATTTTTAGGATAATTGATTTATCGAAAATTGGACAAAGCGAACAAATTAGCGCTATTGAAACCACAGCCAACCAACTACAGGCAAGCCTGAACCTCTCAGACGGCCCAGTTCTCAGAGTTGCTTTATTTCATCTAGGTAATCAACAATCTAATCGGTTACTAATTATCATTCATCACTTAACAGTAGATGGTGTATCCTGGCGGATTTTGTTAGAAGATTTGAGTGTAGCATACCAACAACTAAGTCAGAATAAAACCATTCAATTACCTGCCAAAACTACTTCCTTTCAAAATTGGGCAATCCGACTCAATGAATATGCACAATCTCAAACAGCACTAGCAGAACTTGACTACTGGCTAAGTCAATTAGACTCTAAAATTGCACCGCTACCTGTAGATTATCCAGCCGAAATCGGAGAAAATAAAATCGCTGATACTGCCGAAATATCAGTGTGCCTAAGTGCAGAACAAACAACTGCACTACTCAAAGAAGTTCCCAAAGCCTACAATACTCAAATTAATGATGTCTTGCTCACTGCTTTAGTACAAAGTTTTGCCCAGTGGACAGGACAAAATTCCTTGCTAATTGATTTAGAAGGACATGGACGAGAAGAATTATTTGCAGATATCAACTTGTCGAGAACAGTCGGTTGGTTTACCAGCGTGTTCCCAGTTTTATTAAAGTTAGAACAAGCGGAATTTCCAGGTAAATTACTTAAAGCCATCAAAGAACAACTGCGCCGCATTCCTCAACGCGGGATAGGTTATGGGATACTTCGCTATCTAAGTGAGGATAAAACCACACGACACCAACTACAACAGCTTCCTCAAGCACAGATATGTTTTAATTACCTGGGTCAATTTGACCAAATGGTGTCAGAATTTCCGATATTGGGATTATCTAAAGAGTCGAGCGGCTCTCCAGTTGGTTTAAAAGGAAATCGTTCTCACTTGCTAGATATAAACGGATTTGTAACGGACGGCAAACTACAACTCAACTGGGCTTACAATACTAAACTTCATTCTGAATCTACAATTGAGCAATTAGCCAATAGTTTCATAGAAGCCTTAAGCGAGATTATTGACCACTGCTTGTCGCCAGAGGCTTTTGGTTATACACCAACAGATTTCCCTGATGCTAAATTAACTCAAGCAGAACTTGACGAGTTAGTAGAGTCGTTAACACTTAGAACTCAGATTGAATCTATCTACCCTTTATCCCCTATGCAAGAGGGGATGCTTTTTTATACTTTGTATGCTCCTAATTCTGGAGTGTACTTTGAGCAGTTGGCATTCACTTTGAGCGGAAATCTGAATATTTCAGCCTGGGAACAAGCTTGGCGGCGAGTGGTAGAACTTCACCCAATTTTGCGAACTTTCTTTGTTTGTAAAAATCGCCAACATCCACTTCAGGTTGTGTGTAAGTCAGTCAATTTACCTTGGCAGATTTATGACTGGCGCTCTCTGGAAAAAACTAAACAGAAAGAACAGTTAGAAAGTTTCTTGCAGACTGAACGAGAACGGGGGTTTGAACTTGACAAAGCTCCATTAATGTGTTGCACTCTGATTCAATTAGCTGACGATCGCTATCAATTTGTTTGGAGTCATCATCATGCGTTGATGGATGGTTGGTGTTTACCGATTGTTCTCAAAGAAGTCTGGACATTTTATGAAGCATTTAATCAAGGTGAAAATTTATATTTAGAGGCTCCACCTCCTTACCGGAACTATATTGCCTGGTTGCGACAACAAGACAGTGAAGCCGCTAAAAAGTTTTGGCGATCGCAACTGGCAGGCTTTACGGCTCCTACGCCTTTAATGGTAGATAAATCAGTAGGAGATTTATCCAAACAGCAGGATACCTATGATGAGCAGGGTATTAATTTATCAGCCCAACTAACAGAGGCACTCTCGTCTTTGGCTCGGCAACATCATCTGACTTTAAATATTTTAATGCAGGGAGCTTGGGCTTTGTTGCTCAGTCGCTACAGTGGAGAATCAGATGTGGTATTTGGAGCGACTGTATCGGGACGACCCCCAGCTTTGTCGGGAGTGGAGTCGATGGTAGGGCTATTTATTAATACTTTGCCTGTACGAGTGCAGGTATCTGCTGAAACTGAATTATTGTCTTGGCTACAACAATTGCAGGTTTCTCAAGTTGAGCGAGAGCAGTATTCTCACAGTCCGCTAGTAGAAATTCAAGGTCAGAGTGATGTGACGAGAAACCTGCAATTGTTTAATAGTATTGTTGTGTTTGAAAATTATCCGGTAGATTCTTCTTTATTAGAATCTCAAGGGAGTATAGAAATTAAGAATATTGGAGGGTTTGAAAAAACTAACTATCCTTTGACGGTAGGAGTTGTTCCTGGTAATGAATTGTCTATCCAAATTAGTTACGATGCTAACCGATTTGATAATCATATTGTCAGCCGGATGCTAGGGCATTTAGAAAGTTTGTTGTTGGAAATTGCTACTAATCCTAATGGGCGGATTGGGGAATTACCATTGTTAACTGATAGGGAAAAGCAACAGTTATTAGTTGAGTGGAATAATACGGCAACTGAGTATCCTTTTGATAAGTGCATCCAGCAGTTGTTTGAGGAACAAGTTGAGCGGACACCCGATTCTGTGTCAGTCGTGTTTGAAGGGGAACAACTTACTTACCGAGAATTGAATGCCAAAGCCAATCAGTTGGCACACTACTTGCGAACTCTTGGAGTAGAGCCAGAAGTTTTAGTGGGTATCTGCATGGAGCGTTCCCTAGAAATGGTCGTAGGACTTTTAGGCATCCTGAAAGCAGGTGGGGCTTATGTTCCGGTCGATCCGGGATACCCGTCGGAGAGATTGGCGTTCATGTTAGAAGATTCTTCAGTGCCAGTGTTGCTCACTCAGTCTAAACTGGTCAAGAAACTTCCCTCTTTTTCGGCGCGTGTTGTCTGCTTGGATTTTAATTGGGAAGAAATTGCTGTCCACAGTAAAGATAATCCTTCCACCCCAGTGAACCCTGAAAACTTAGCTTATGTTATCTACACATCAGGATCTACTGGAAAACCCAAAGGCGTTTTAATTGAACACAAGTCGCTAGTTAATTACACGACGGCTGCGAGCACTGAATATCAAATAGAGAAGTCAGATCGCATTCTCCAATTCTCTTCAATTAGTTTTGATGTCAGTGCCGAAGAAATCTATACCAGCTTGACATCGGGTGCAACACTGGTATTGCGTACTGATTCGATGCTGGACTCAGTTGGTACATTTTGGCAGAAGTGCATTGATTGGAAATTAACTGTTCTGATCCTACCTACAGCCTACTGGCACGAACTAACCGTTTTCTTAAGCCAAGAAAAATTTGTCCTTCCCCAGTCATTACGCTTGATAATTATTGGTGGAGAAAAAGCACTTCGCGACCGAATGAGCACTTGGCTATTGTGTGTGGGACAACAAGTTCATCTAGTGAATAATTATGGCCCGACCGAAGCGACTGTGGGAGCAACGATGTACGAGTTATCAGCAACACACACCACATTCAGGGAGTTGCCGATCGGTCGTCCAATTTGTAATGTGCAGACATATATTTTAGATCGCTATCTCCAACCTGTTCCTATAGGCATTCCGGGAGAACTGCACATTGGTGGTGTGGGGCTAGCAAGAGGATACTTCAATCGTCCCGATTTGACTCAAGAGAAATTTATTGTCAACCCCTTTAGCAATAAACCGAATGACCGTCTCTATAAAACAGGTGACTTAGCCCGTTATCTCCCTGATGGTAATATCGAATACCTGGGTCGTATTGATAACCAGGTAAAAATACGTGGCTTCCGTATTGAACTAGGTGAAATCGAGGCAGCATTAACTCAACACCCTGATGTACGAGAAGTAGTAGTTATTTGCCGAGAAGATACTCCTAGCAACAAGGGCCTCGCAGCTTATGTCGTCTCTAAACTTATCCCAGAGCGCATCCCTTATCACAGTGAATGCCAACTAGAACTGGACGGTAATACCATTACAGTCCATACAGAGGATATCTCCATCGGTGGCGTTGGTCTGGTTGGTCTGCCAGC
>CBFGOM010000118.1:0-20503 GCA_965650385.1 uncultured Oscillatoriaceae bacterium | reverse complement strand
CTGAAAAGCGAATCTTCAGATAGTCATCTTCCATTTTTGCCCCCGAAGGTTGTAAGGCTGCTAACGCTTGGGGTAACACTAAATTTCGACGATGATTGCCAATGGTAATATTCAACTCATCGGCACTTTTGCTGAGTTGAATTTGGTCTTTGGGAATTCCTGGTAAATACAGTTCTAAACTGTATTCATTTTGGTGTTGTACAACGCGAACGGTGGTTTCTTTATAGTAAACTTGACTGGGGTCTTCATCTTTGCCATACAAGGTTTCTTTGAGGCGATCGAGCGCTTCTAAGCCGCACATTTCCTCAGAATAAAGGGGGACTTCTTTCACCGGCAGAGGACGGAAATTTTCGTGAATTTCTTCTCGGTACTGCTTTTGGTTTTCTTTCCAGCGTTGAAAGAAGGGGTCTGTTACAGTTTCTGGAATAATGCGATTGGCAATAATCAAATCGGTGGCTACATTATATAAACTCAAATAGGCATGAGCGCGTAAGGATTCTTTAATCACCATTTTTTCGGGGTTGGTGACTAAGCGGACGGAGGTTTGGGTATTATCGGTTAATACCTTTTCTAATGCCTCTATTTGTTCATAAAACTCATAAGGCGCATCCATCACTTCTTTATCCGGCAGGGAAAATCCGGCGATCGGTCGGAAGATGGGTTCAACCAAGGGCCGGAGGGCGACAGATATGCCTTGGAAGGGTTTATAAAATCGTCTCATGTACCAGCCCCCGACTTCGGGTAAGCTAAGTAAACGCAGGGCGGTCCCGGTGGGTGCGGAGTCAATAATCAGAACATCATAGAAGCCTTCGTCATAATGCCGTTTCATCCGCACAAGACCAAAGATTTCATCCATGCCGGGTAAAATGGCGAGTTCTTCGGCTTGAATGCCATCAAGTCCTCGGGCTTGCAACACTTGGGTAATATAGCGTTTGACGGACCCCCAGTTAGCCTCTAATTCGATGAGTGCGTCGAGTTCTGCACCCCAGAGGTTCTCTCTCACGAGGCGAGGTTCGTGACCTAATTCCATGTCAAAGCTATCGGCCAAGGAATGAGCTGGATCGGTACTCAATACTAAGGTTTTATAGCCTAATTCGGCGCATTGTAATCCGGTGGCAGCGGCAACGGATGTTTTACCCACGCCGCCTTTCCCGGTCATTAAAATTAATCGCATGGATCTTTTACCCCTGCCTGAGAATTGTTAACATCTCTTTACTTTAACGGTTTTTTCCCGAAACCTGTGGTTTAAAGTGCTGTTTGAGGACGTCGAGGCGGGAGATATCCCAGTAATCGATATGGGAGATGATTTTTCCCTCGGGGTTGAGTTGCAATTCGCTGCGTCCCGAGATGGCGATCCGGGGTTGCCAGGGGAGGGGGGTGGTCCAGTTCAGGGTCCAGCGGGTTTCGATGGTGTCGTCAATGCGGCGAATGTCGTGTAAGTCCATTTTGATTTGTTTAAACCAGGTGGACATGAAGCCAATCATCTGACGGTAGCGATCGCACCCCCGAAATTCAGTCATCGGGTCTTTAAAATAAACCGTTTCGCTATAAAGGCTATAGGTCTGGTTTTTGGGAAACTGTTGATAGTCTTGTTTGAGAATTTCAATAATGTCCATAAAGCCTGGATAATTGCTGCAACTTTTAAGAGCAATAATAAACCCCCAGCAATTGCCAGGGGTTGATTGAAAAGGTGATTCAACTGAAGGATTGAGTCCGAAGTTTCAACCCTTCAATTTCTAACCTTTATGCAAACCATTCTTCAACGGCTTCTTCCTTGGTGTTGGTCCGACGAGAAGGAGTGATCCGATTAAAGTTCATGTGGATCTCGCGGGTTTGTTCCCCGTCGGAAGCGACTGCCACGATGGGATAATCGATGATGCCATCTTGGAAGGACATCTGGAAGCGGAAGGTCCCATCTGCATTCAGTTTGATGGGACGTCCACCGATAGTCACGGTAGCATCGGGTTCGGTGGCACCGTAGACGATCAATTCAGCATCCGCAACCAGCCAGAATTTGCGAGGACGGTTGGGGGGTGCGGAGGCAAATCCTGCACCAGACATATTCATGCCGACGCCGGACATATTCATGCCGATACCGGAAGCGGTGGGAACCGCCCACATTCCCACGCCGGAGGGGAAGACGTAGGAACTGAGGGACTGTTCGGGGGCCATCGAACCGGGAACGTGCTGCATGGACCCAAACAGGGAACCCGCAACGCGCTGAGATTCGGCACTTTCGGCCATACCGAAGATTTCGTCGTAGATGGCGTTGGGGCTTGCCACTGGCGCTTTCTTGCTGGGGGGAACCAGTTGCATGAAGGTTTTGCCGCGCAAGTCTTCTTCCCATTCGATGGTGAGGAAGTGGTCTTCAATCCAATCGGAGGGATAAACCGGGGGAATGTGGACGAGGGCCGAACGGGAGAGGACTAACCAGCGGCCATCAGCACAACGGTAGCCGATATCCACGACGTAATCGCGATCGCTCACAGGAATCGGTAAGTACCATTCCCGCGCGAGTTCGTCGCAAGGATATTCTTGAATGCTGTGGGGGCTTTGGGTTTCGATGTTGATGTCGGTCACATCGTACAGGCGGAGGGCTAATTGTTGGCCCCCTTGACGGCGCATTTCTTCTTTGTTGCTGTTGGGAATATCCCAGTAGCTATAGGCCCATTGGGGATCGCGGGGTAACAGCATGATGCGGCTTTCACCGTAACCACCAGGTAAATCGCCGAGTCCTTCATCGACTGAGGCGAGGGTTCCACCTGTCCGATCTTCTTGACCCAGTTCAAATTTTGCTGCTTCCACTTCTTCCTGTGCCTCCAATGTACGGGTTTGTTCTACGGAAATCTTGGTGCGTTGTTTTTCTTGAATGGATGCCAGAAGTTGAGATTTCCTCATCCGGCTATAACGAGAGATTCCACATTCGCTTGCAACTCGGCGGAGTTGCCGTAAGGTCATCTCTTCTAAAGGGGGTCGTTCTTTTGCCATTGTTCTCGTGGCCTCCTATGTTTCGGCTATACGGCAGGTGGGTTGCTTCCGATGTTAAAATTTCTCGTTGTGGTTGATATTGGTTCGAGGAATTACTTCGGAATGTTAGGTAGCCTTGCCTGTAAATGAGCGATCGCGATCCTCCTTCCCTATCCTTAAGTTTTTATGGCGGGACAAATCCCGATTTAATTGAGTGAATGGAATTTGTGCCGCAGGATAATAAAACTGTTGTCTTACGGTTACCTGGTTGATAAAAATTAGCGGCGGTTCGATCGCCGTTTTTCTTTGTCCCTACGGCTAAGGTCCTGCTAGACGGGTGCGCACTTTGGACTGACTCTAGGTTTTCTTTGGCAACTCTTGATTCAAAAATTCTGAATCAGAATTCGCTTGGGAATAAACCCCCGAGAGTCCTTTTCGTTGAACGGGTCCTCGCTGGATGCGCGGACCTATCGTTACCCGAATGGGACTGACCAAATGTTTCCCGAAGTTGAGGGTCTTCCACCTCCAGGGTGTTGACTCTCGATTGGGTCCCTTGGCTGTTGAGTACAGCTTTTTTTTGGGATCGTGGGGGATCGCTTGGTTATGTCTATGTTGCAGAAAAGATTCGATAGGGTCAAGGGGGTACGGCAGGTGATTCTAGGTCAATCTACGGGTTATTACGGATTTACAAGCCGTTCGGGGATCGTAATGTCATGAATTCTTGATATAAGCCTGGGATCGGGGATCGGGTCCCAGGTCGGTAATGTCAGGATTTGATGACAATTGGGGAGCGATCGCTCTTAAGCCTTATAGGGCGGGAGATGTGGGATAGGAGAGACGGGAGATCCCTGGTTATATCAAATCTGATATTGATAGGTTTATAAAAACCCGATGGGGTATGAGATGGTTTCAGCCCTGTCCCTACAAAGAAAAAAACCGATAGGGACCTACCCCATCGGCTTAAATCCTGACTTAATTAGCATTTAGGGTAGGATGACCCAATCCCGGATGCGCCACTGACCATCTTGGCGAACGAACTGATACTGAACTCGTAAATCGTCATCACGAGTGTTGCTGAGTTGTCCATTCTCAAATAACCGGGCGGTTTCACTAACCTGGGCCTCTATGGTGGCGCGGTTAGGGTCTGTAGGACTCATTTCAAAGCCGGTTTCTTTAATAGTGTGGTCATATTCCCAATACCAATTTTCCTGACGGGCAGCTTCGGCGCGGCGTTGCCACAAGGAGAGGGCTGGGTCCATCAAGATTTCAGGTAATTTTTCCACCTTATGGGTGCTGCCGAGGGCTTCCGATTTGATGGTGAACCATTTTTGAAGAACGCCCTGGGCGATCGCCGCGTTGATGGGTCCCGTTGCTCCCAGTTCTTCCGGGGTGGGTTGGGTGGCGATCGGGATCGCCGATTGGTCAAGCTGAATGCTCAACTGTTCTCCCCGTAATGATGGCCCCGATTGAAATAATCCAGCGATCCAGCGTAGGGAATTAATCAGCAACCAAAGCAGCAATAACCCGAGTAATCCACCGACGCCTAATAAAATCAACCGTTCTAGTTTGGGGTTTTTGCCTTTAGCGCCAGTGCGTCCGACGCCACTGCGACGGGATGGGGGGGTTTCAATCGGTTCTAATCCTCGGACTCGGGCGGCGACGGGTAATTTGCTGCGATCATCGCGTTTTCCATTACTGGATGCGCTGCGGTCCTCAGTGGGACGAGAGCGATCGCGGATTCTGCCGGGACCCGCCGTATCGGGACTAGAACTAGTGCGAATCGCTGTGGGAAGGGTTGCCAAGGAAACCGCAGAGGACGAGAGACTCGGATTCTTGCCCGGTGTCCCATTGCTGGCCCCATTAGTATCTAACCGCAAGGTCGTCATGAATGCCGTATCCCGTCTTGGGGTCGGTTGCGGTAAGCCAATGGTGACGGGATTGGGGGGCGGCGGTACAACCATCCACTCGTTCACTTCATCGGCAGTCGTCTCAGGGAGGGCCTCTAAATAAGCCTGCACCTGTTCATCGGCAAAATAATCTTTTAACGATGCCTGGGCGGTTGCCAAATCCCGGAAATGGGGAAAGACCTCGGATTGTAGCCACCGTTCGGCGTACAAGCACAATCCGGGCAGCAAATCTGGTGAATTCCGAGAATTTTCCCGAATAAAGGTCAGGGTTTCCTGTTCCTGAGTCAGTTCCAGGGATTGGGCGGCATCCTCCGTTTGTCCCAACAGCAGGGAACAGACGGATTGTTCGAGGTGGACGTCCTGACGTCGGCCTAAATGGGTCAACAGCATTTGACCCCGGCGGATCAGGGCCGGTTGGCGGGCGGCAAATCCTCGGGCAACGAGGGCATAAACCGCCAGGTAGGTGGCAACAGCGGAGGGACGGCGGGCTTCGGCTTCAAATAATTCCTGTTGTTCAGCGGCGGTGAGATGGCTTCTGAGTTGCTGAATGAACCGTAAAAAATCATCCACAGATAACCCCGAGCGATCGTCCCCGGTGCCATCAATGCCCCCCCGTTCCTGCAACATATCTTGCAAGAGTTGCAATCCCCGTTGACGCTCTTTGCCTCGGGTTTCGGGGAGGGCCAATAGTTCTAAAATCCGGTAGGGTCGGAGTTTGTAGAGGTCCGCTTGCATTTCCCCGCGCACTGCGGGAAAGAGTCCTTCACGCAAGAGCATTTCTTGGCCGTTTTCTAGGGAGATGGCGGCATTTTCATATTTACCCCCCTGCCATTGTTCCCGCCCCAGTTCTAAACAGGCGAGGGCTAAGGTGAGGATAATATCTGCCTCTACGAGTTTGGGGTCTCCGAAGCGGCCATTTTTTAAACTAATGTTGCTACCGCTGAGGACCGGGAGTCCGAGTTTCAAGACCAGTTCATATTCCCCAAGTTCTTGGAGAATCAGGAGGGCTCCGATGAAGCCTTCTGAGGGAACATCGATGCTTGGAGTATTCGGGTCCAAGAAGGAGTCAGTGGACTCTATTCCACTTCTTCCTTTGGAGGAGTCGGCGGGGGCTGACTCTAGTTCATAGGCTTTAGCCAGAAAGCTGGCGTCATATTTTTGACGCTCCTCGGGATCGCTCAGAACGGTATAGGCTTCGTCAATGAGTTGTCTGCGAGCACTTGTGGCGACTTCAGAATATTCCCGCCTTGGGAGTTGCTCTTTGCGATCGCGATGGGCCTGCTTGAGCTGTTCAGCATAGCCAGGGGTTTCGACCCCAGGTACCTGAATTGGCAGGCCGAGAATCCGGTAATAATCGAGTGGCACTAGCACAATCTACTTCCCCTGCTTGATGAGCAACCAGACAAACCAATAGCAGCAAATATAAACGACTAAAAGAGTCCGATAATTATAGCCTTTAGTTTCTATGATAAAAGGTTTCAGAGTTATCTTATCTGGAGAATTGCGCCGTACTTCAAGGTTAATTTAGGGTTCTGCCGTGCTAAAGAGGGTTTGCGTGGCTTGCCCGGTGTTGGCTTCTATTTAACAAGGTCCAGGGAGCTTCGTCAACTGGGGGCTAATTCAGTTGGGTTTTCCCGGGGCAGTTGTCCTTACCCCTATAAGCGATCGAACCTTTATGATATGATGTTTGCCCTAGTGGCGATGCTGGTGGATTAATCCCTGATTGGGATGGAACAATAGGGATTCAAATCAATTTAAAGTGGCGACAACCGCCGGGGTTCCCCAGCAAAGGGATTGGTTTTCCAGGTTTCCTCACAAAAAAACTGGGTTTCTTATGTTTTAAGGGGTTAAACCCGGGCAATTCGCTTTTCTTCCGAGGTCTCGACCCTCGGGTTCCAAGCTACCAGGAGACTGTGATGATTCAGGAACGGACTTTACCAACATTTGACGTAAGCACCGTACAACTGTCGAAAGAAGACGGTTTGATGTTGTACGAAGATATGGTTTTAGGGCGCTTTTTTGAGGACAAATGCGCCGAAATGTACTACCGAGGCCGAATGTTTGGTTTTGTCCACCTCTACAATGGACAGGAGGCGGTCTCAACCGGAGTGATCCGGGCCATGAGACGGGATTGGGACTATGTTTGTAGCACCTATCGGGATCACGTTCATGCGTTGAGTGCAGGGGTGCCTGCCAGAGAGGTGATGGCAGAGTTATTCGGCAAGGCGACGGGATGCAGCAAGGGCCGTGGGGGTTCGATGCACTTGTTCTCGGGAGAGCATAACTTGCTGGGCGGTTTTGCGTTTGTGGCCGAAGGGATTCCCGTGGCAACTGGGGCCGCGTTTCAAAGCAAGTATCGTCGGGAAGCGATGGGAGATGCCGGGTCCGATAGCGTGACGGCTTGTTTCTTTGGTGATGGGGCCTGCAATAATGGGCAGTTTTTTGAGTGTTTGAATATGGCGGCACTCTGGAAGTTACCCATTATTTATGTGGTAGAAAATAATAAATGGGCGATCGGGATGGCCCACGAACGGGCAACTTCTGAACCGGAAATTTATAAGAAGGCGGCGGCGTTTGGAATGGTCGGCGTTGAAGTGGATGGGATGGATGTTTTAGCGGTTCGGACTGCGGCCCTAGAAGCGGTAGAACGCGCCCGCGCTGGAGAAGGTCCTACCCTGATTGAAGCGATGACCTATCGGTTCCGGGGTCACTCTTTGGCGGATCCCGATGAACTCCGCAGCAAGGAAGAAAAGGAATTTTGGCTATCTCGGGACCCGATTAAGCAATTGAGTGCCTATCTGACGGAGAAGAATTTGGCAACCGCCGAGGAACTCAAGGAAATTGAGAATAAAGTGCAAGCGATTGTGGATGAGTCGGTGCAGTTTGCGGAGAATAGTCCCGAACCGGACCCGTCCGAGTTATATCGCTATGTGTTTGCGGAAGATTAGATCTTTGTAAGCTAATTTTCACTATTTTTCAGAGGGGGTGCAAGAAGGCATCCCTTTTTTTGGGGTGATGCAGAAGCGATCGCCTTGCATCCGCAATCCGGTACTTCTAGGTTTATAAAAACCCTCACCCTAGGGGAGGGGAGTTTTTATAGACTTTGAGAACCGGATTGCGTATCATCCCCTATTCTTTTGTTCAAACTATTCAGTTTCGGTTAACTTTTCTATCAAGCCTTGGGCTTTTTCCGCTAAACCCGGTGCAGGATTTTCGTCTCGATATTCAGAGAGATTTTCTTCGTAGGCTTCCTCTTCTGTATGGATATTTTTAGCTTCTTTTACCATTTCTTCATAGGATTTTTCTCGACTTTCCAATTGATTGTCCCGTTGGTTGTTATCGATTTTATATTCTTGTTTGACTAATCGGGAATCTAAGCCCGTTGCTGCTTGACTGGGATGAGCGAAGGCAAAAGCACCGGACAGGCTGATCAAGCTAAAGGCACAGGCGATCGCCATCAGTCCTAAGCGGACTTGTTTTAAAGCGGATAAAATGCGTTGCATATCTAATGACCTCTTGATTTGGGAACTTGTAAAACGAGAATTTGGTTATATTTAGCATCCTAGGATACCGTTGGATACTCTTACCTCTACCGAGAGATAGATTAAAGTCGGTCCGGGATTGTCCCGTAGAGATACGGTCAATTTTGGAGTGCGATCGCCCTGGTTTCAAGTCACGGATTAAACTGGTCCATAAACCTCCGATCAATCCAATCTTTCCAAGTCCAAATTAACCGAAATGGACCTAGACCAAGTTTTCCTCGGGAGGCGACTGCCTTTCCCATTCCGGTGCCAATTAAGGTTAGAAATTGCTGTTGAGGATGGTAAGAAATTAAAGGTTTATCCTGTAAACTGCGGCAGAGATTTTCAAACAAAGGTTTTCCCTGGCGTACGGCAAAGACTCCCGCTTTGGGTCGCGGATTGTTGAGTAGGGTAGCAATATCTCCGGAAGCAAAGACGGTAGAATGAGAAATGGATTGTAAGTGGTCATTAACTTGGATAAACCCGCGATCATCTGTGGATAGTCCCGAGGCGGATAGCCAATCGGGTGCAGAAGCTTGAGTCACCCAAAATACTGGGTTGCACTCTATTTGTAATCCTGATTCACAGTCTAATTTTAGGCGTTCTGACGGTAGCTTTTCTAATCGGGTAACGGTTTGATTGAGGTGTAGTTGAATTCCCCGATGCTGCATGATTCGGGTTAAGGTTTGAGCAGCATAAGGACTATGACTGGAGAGAATCTGACTGCTGCGATGAAAGAGATGATATTCTATATTTTTGTGGTATTTTTGCTCTAATGTTTTGTTAAAATAAGCTTGAATCGATAAGGTTAATTCAACTCCGCCTGCACCGCCTCCGACAATAGCTACGCTGCACAATTGTTGCGGGGACTGCATGACTTTTTCTTGAAATTGATGCCAAGATTCTAATAATTTGGGGACGGGTTTAGCAGGAATGGCATAAGTGGCCGCACCAGGAACATTAAGCGTAGTAGGAGTGCTACCAATATCAATAGAAAGAATATCAAAAGGAACAGGGGAACGATTGGCACAGAGGACTTGGTTTTGTTGTAAATCAAGAGCAATGGCGCGATCGCAATAGAATTCGGCCTGCGCTAACTTTGCCAAGGGTCTCAAATCAATATGTGCTTCTTCAAAGGTATAAAACCCCGCTAAATAACCGGGTAACATTCCCGAATAGGGAGTCTGTAGCACATCGCTAATTAAGGTGATGCGAATTCCTGTTAGGGGAGTCTTGGCAAACTCTCGCAAGGCGATCGCATGACTATGACCCCCACCGATTAAAACAAGGTGTTTCATTATTCTAGTAGTGGTTGGAGGATTCGAGGTAATCACGTCGGAAATCTGACATCGGACATCCAGACTTGACCCCATTCATTTTACTCTACCTCATTCTCCTCAGACCTTATCCATCATTAATCACCAGAAATGATAGGATCAGATAGAACTAGATTGCTAAAAAAACTGCGTCAATCTTCTGGAGTTGCCATCTTATCACGTCTTATGAAATCAACCAACGAACTACTAAGAAACCAAGTAGAAAAAGCCCTAATTGCTGCCTTTGGGGAAGAAATGGCCGGGACTGACCCGGTTTTAGTGCCAACAACTAATCCTAAATTTGGGGATTATCAAGCCAATTTAGCCATGTCTTTGGCAAAGCCTTTAAAGCAAAAACCCCGGGATATTGCGCAAAAAATCATTGACAATATTGATGTGTCAGAATTTTGTGAGCCGCCAGAAATTGCCGGACCGGGCTTTATTAATTTTACCCTAAAACCAAGCTATTTAGAACAGCAACTCACCGCTATTGAAGGGGATGAACGATTAGGAATTGAACCCGTTACCCACCCGCAACGAGTAGTAGTAGATTTCTCTAGTCCCAATATTGCAAAAGAAATGCACGTAGGACATTTGCGTTCTACAATTATTGGAGATAGCATCGCCCGAATTTTAGAATTTTGGGGACATGATGTCTTGCGCCTCAATCATGTAGGAGATTGGGGGACACAATTTGGGATGTTGATTACTTATTTACGGGAAGTATCTCCCGATGCCTTAACCACGGCGAATGCGTTGGATTTAGGGGATTTAGTGGCCTTTTATAAAAAGGCGAAACAGCGCTTTGATGAAGATGAAGAATTCCGTGAAATGTCTCGGCAGCAAGTGGTCAAATTGCAAGCAGGCGATCGCGAGGCAATCCGCGCCTGGGAACTGCTGTGCGAACAATCCCGCCAGGAGTTTCAACAAATTTATAATTTGTTGGATATTCAGCTAACTGAACGCGGAGAATCCTTCTATAATCCATTGCTTTCTAAAGTCGTAGAAGATTTAGAAACTAAAGGATTATTAGTGGAAGACCAAGGTGCAAAATGTGTTTTTTTAGAGGGATTTACTAACAAAGAAGGGGAACCCCAACCGTTAATCGTGCAGAAGACCAATGGGGGATATAATTATGCCACCACTGACCTAGCAGCATTGCGGTATCGGATTGAAGAAGACAAGTGCGATCGTATCATCTATGT
Organism: uncultured Oscillatoriaceae bacterium; assembly: GCA_965650385.1. Taxonomy (GTDB): domain Bacteria; phylum Cyanobacteriota; class Cyanobacteriia; order Cyanobacteriales; family Laspinemataceae; genus Laspinema. Next base: position 9,587 of record CBFGOM010000118.1, on the reverse strand, counting down.
CACCGATAGTGGTCAATCCACCCACTTCGCTCAATTCTTCCAAGTTGCTAGACGCGCCGGTTGGATTCCCGACACTATTGAAGTGGTTCATGTCCCCTTTGGATTAGTTTTAGGAGAAGGCGGAAAGAAACTAAAAACCCGTGAAGGCGACACCATTCGCTTGCGGGATTTATTAGATGAAGCCGTCCTCCGTGCGCGCGCTCAACTCGAAAGTATTATCCAAGAAGAAGGCCGTTCCGAAAGCGCAGAATTCATCGAAAATGTCTCCCGGGTTGTTGGAATTGGTGCGGTAAAATATGCCGACCTTAGTCAAAATCGGAGCAGTAGTTATATCTTTAGCTACGATAAAATGCTCTCCCTGCAAGGCAATACCGCACCCTATATGCTCTATGCCTTTGTCCGCATTCAGGGAATCAGTCGCCAAGGCAATATCGATTTCGACAAGCTCAGTTCTGATATTCAGATTCAATTGAGAGAAGAAACCGAATTAGCCTTAGCAAAACATATCCTGAGTTTGAGTGAAGTCCTCAAAGAAGTAGAAAAAGAACTGTTGCCGAATCGACTCTGCGAGTACCTCTATCAACTCAGCAAGAAGTTCAATCAATTCTACGAAAACTGTCCCGTATTGCAAGCCGAAGAACCTCAGCGCACCTCCCGCTTATTGCTCTGTGATTTAGCAGCCAAAACCTTAAAACTAGGGTTATCTTTATTGGGAATCCAACTCATTGACCGAATGTAAAGCATTGGGTGCATGAGAGCCTAAGTTTGGGGTTCCTGATGCACCCAATTCTATCAATTTCTATTCGTTAAACTCATGTCTTACGATATCTTATGTCGATTTCTGATTGACGAATTTAGCCGTGACTTTGCAACCTTGTTCATGGGAAAACCCATCGATTTAACAATTCTGAGTCCCAAAGAACTCTCCGTACAACCCATTCGCGCTGATTCTCTAATTCTCCACCAGTCCGAAGACTCAGTATTGCATATAGAATTCCAAACCGACCCCGATCAAGAGATTCCCTTTCGCATGGCCGACTATCGCCTACGCGGGTATCGACGCTTTGGGGAAAAAGATATGCGCCAGGTGGTGATTTACCTCAGAAAAACCAATTCGCCATTGGTCCATCAAACCGAATTTATTCTCCCGCAAATGACCCATCGGTTTGAGGTCATCCGTCTCTGGGAACAACCCACTGAACTGTTTTTAAATGCACCGGGTTTACTTCCCTTTGCTGCCTTAACCCGCACAGAAAATGCCGAAGAGGTGTTAAACGAAGTTGCTCAATTAATTGAACGCATCGATAACCGACAACAACAGGCGAATTTAGTAGCGGCTTCTTCGGTTTTAGCTGGGTTAGTATTAGATCGAGAGTTAATTAACAGGATTCTCCGGAGGGACATTATGCGTGAGTCACCCATTTATCAAGACATTTTAGCCGAAGGACGCCAGGAGGGACGCCAGGAAGCGATCGCCGAAATTGCCAGGAATCTACTGCTTAGTGGAATGTCCGTGGAACAAATCATGAATGTCACCGGGTTAACCCGAGAACGAGTTGAGCAATTGACTAACCGCGATTCCGAGTAATTCGCTGGATCCGGTTCAGGTGAAAAGTTGGGTAAAAATGCCTGGATTCGATGCCAATACAGGGATGACAGGCATTTTTCTTTAAACTTATCAACAGAGTTAATCCATCGTTGTAGACTTCTATTATTGCTATGCGTGAATCATCCATTTATCAAGAGATTTTTGCCGAAGGTTTCGAGATTGGTTTCAAAGAAGGACTAGAAGAAGTACGTCAGGAAGCGATCGCCAAAATAGTCAGGAATCTACTGCTCACTGGAATGTCTGTGGAACAAATCATCACTGTCACCGGGTTAACCCGAGAACGAGTTGAGCAATTGACTAACCGAGAGTCCGAGTAAGGCGCTGGATTCAGTTCAGTTGAAAAGTCTGATAAACCATGCGTGGATTCAAGACTAATGCAGGGAACACAGGCATTTTTATTTAAACGTATCCCCGCTTACCTACGGAGTAAATCCATCATTGTAGACTTCTATAATGGCAGAATAAAACGCCGTTTTAAGGAGTTTCCTGAATGAATTTAGTCATACTGTTTGGTTTGGGAATTTGTACCAGATTGCTGGCGGGATTGTTTGGGTTAGGGGGTGGAATTTTGATGGTCCCCCTCTTAAACTTCTGGGGATTTCCCGTAGTGACTGCTGCTGCAACCAGTTTAATTGGGGTATTTTTAACTGCACTATCTGGTACAATTCGATATAGTTTGACTAACCAGTTAAATTGGCAAAATGCGTTGCAAATTGCTCTGTTCGGGGTTCCTGCGGTCCAAATAGGAGCTTGGCTGGCTCGTCATCTGCCCGATAGTTGGTTGGCTATTTCTTTTTCTGTGTTATTATTAGGAACTATTTATTTAATGGGATTAAGAAGAACCTTAATTGATACGGAAAGTTTTGCCAGCTTCCTAGACTTAGATTCTTCGGACATTTCGGGCAAAAATCAGACCCGTTCCCGGTGGGAGTTTGCCAAAATTGGGTGTCTCGGGGGTGCGATCGCCGGATTATTTGGGATTGGCGGTGGCATTGTGATGGTCCCCTTACAAGTCTTACTCCTAGGAGAATCCATCGCTTCCGCAGTCCCCACCACCCTCGCCGCAGTCACGGCGATCTCCGCTTCCGGGTTAGCGCAATATGCCTGGAATGGCAATGTTTTGTGGATTCCCGGTTTATGTATCGGTTGCGGTGGCATCCTCGGCGTTCAACTGGGAACCCGCCTCCTGCCTCACCTCAGCGCCACCTTAATTAATACCCTGTTTCGCCTCATCCTATTTGTCTTATCTGTGTACATGATGCGCCAAGGGTTAGTCAGTGCGATCGCATAAATCCCCAGACTATTTGTTGGCTATTGACGATTGTCCCCCAACCGAGATAATCTAACCCCAACCTAATGAGATAATTTCCCATGTCTACCCTATTAATTCAACTGCTTGTGATTGGATTAGTTGCCGGTGTCGCCGGTGGAATGTTTGGCATTGGTGGGGGTGCGATTATGGTCCCCGCCATGGTTTTGGTGCTGTCATTAGACCAAAAATTTGCAACAGGAACCTCTATTGCTGCTCAAATTTTACCCATTGGATTGTTAGGTGCAATGGTCTATTATAAAAATGGCAACTTAAACCTTAAATATGCAGCCGTAATTGCCTTGGGTTTACTTATTGGAAATTATTTTGGTGCTTTATTTGCCAATCAACCCTTTATCAGTAGTGAATTTATGAAAAAACTCTATGGTGGTTTCTTGTTCGTCCTCGGGTTTAGATATTTGTTTCCCAATTTGTTTACCCGCTAACGGATGAGTAGAGACAAGACAGTACCTGGACTCTACAATCTTACAGATCAAAGTGAGAGAAAGTTAAATGAGTTTAAGACAATTTCCCGAAGGATTTCTCTGGGGTGCGGCAACCGCTGCTTATCAAATTGAAGGCGCTTGGAATGAAGATGGCAAAGGAGAAAGTATCTGGGACCGATTCACCCATCGCCAGCATACAATTCTGAATGGGGACAACGGAGATGTTGCTTGTAACCACTATCATAAAATGCCGGAAGATGTGGCATTAATGCAGGCATTGGGGTTACAAACCTATCGCTTTTCTCTCTCTTGGTCGCGCATTTTACCGGAAGGAAGGGGTCAAGTCAATGCAAAAGGATTAGAGTTTTACGATCGCCTCGTAGATAACCTTCTCGAAGCCAATATTATCCCCAATATTACCTTAAATCACTGGGATTTACCCCAAACCCTTCAAGAATTGGGGGGATGGGTGAATCGGGATAGTATTGACTGGTTTGCGGACTATGCGCGAGTGGTGTTTGAGAAATTAGGCGATCGCGTTCCCTTGTGGACGACTCACAATGAACCAGCGGTCCTCGCCTTTATGGGATATGCCTTCGGGAACTTTGCTCCCGGTATAGCTGACTATTCCCAAGCCTTCCAAACCTCACATCACCTGCTGGTTGCTCACGGAAAAGCCGTCCAAATCTTTCGAGAAGGCAACTATAACGGTGAAATCGGGATTGTGCTAAGTGTGAATCACTATCAACCCGCCAGCGATCGCCAAGCAGACATTACCGCCTGTCAGCGAATGTATGACACAAGTACCGCCCTATTTGCTGACCCTCTATTCAAAGGACAGTATCCCGAATCTTTATTCAACTGGATTGGTTGCCATGCACCAAAAATAGAAACCGGAGATTTGAAACTGATTGCTACCCCTATCGACTTTGTAGGGATTAACTATTATTTTACCTTAAATGTGGCCTTTGCTCAATGGGGAGGATTATTCAAATTAGACTCTACCCAAGTTTCTGCACCAGGTTGGGGTCAAACCGACATTTGATGGGGAGTCAATCCTGCGGGATTAACCTCCGTCCTGTTAGATTTTAAAAACAACTATGGCAATCCGAAACTCTATATTACCGAAGGCGGTTGTGCCTTGCAAGACAACCCAAATTATGAGGGATTTGTAGAAGATTGGGGGCGCATTAATTACTTGCGATCGCACCTCATCGCCGCTCATGATGCCATTGCCGATGGGGTTAATTTACACGGATATTACGTCTGGACATTGATGGATAACTTTGAATGGGCACATGGATTTTACCCCCGATTTGGATTAGTTCGCGTCGAATTTGACAGCGGTAAACGTATTCCCAAACAAAGTGCCTGGTGGTATCGCGAAGTCATGGACCGAAATGGGGTAGAGGAATAGGATTTCCAATTATCCCCTCTTATACACCGTCAGGAGAAACTACTTTCATTGCTTGAAGGAGGCGATCGCAGAGAAACACTCGAACCGATCGCCTTTTCCGTACCCAGCAAAGCCCCCTCTCACCCCAAACTACCCGCAGGCGATCGCCCTCCCGACCCTCCCTATGCACCCACTCTTCCCGCCATGTCTCTATAATTTTATGCTAAAGCTGTAGAGTACATCGAGCAGAAATTAACGGTATGGCTGGACATAGTAAATGGGCGAATATTAAACGGCAGAAAGCTAGAGTGGACGCAGTGAAAGGGAAAACCTTCACGAAAATCTCGCGGGAGATTATCGTTGCGGCACGCAGTGGCGTTCCAGATCCGGATGGCAACTTTCAGTTACGCACGGCAGTGGATAAGGCAAAAGCGGCAGGGATTCCCAATGAGAACATCCAACGGGCGATCGCCAAAGGTGCCGGGACCTGGGATGATGCCAGCAGCAACTATGAAGCAATCCGCTATGAGGGATATGGTCCCGGTGGTGTGGCTGTGATTGTGGAAGCATTGACGGATAACCGGAATCGGACTGCTGCGGATTTGAGGGCCGCTTTTAGTAAGAATGGCGGCAACTTAGGTGAGACTGGATGCGTGAGTTGGATGTTTGAACTCAAAGGCGTGGTGACGCTTCAAGGGGAAATAGACGAAGATGAACTCTTGGAGGCATCGGTAGAAGGGGGTGCAGAGTTTTATGAAGCTACAGAACTGGATGAAGATACATCGGGATATGAAGTGTTTACCGAAGCGACTAATTTAGAAACCCTCAACCAAGCGTTAAAAGAGCGGGGATATAAGATTGTCAATGCAGAATTGCGCTGGATTGCTAAGAATAATGTAGAAGTAACGGACCCCGATCAAGCGCGATCGCTCCTGAAAATGATGGATGCTTTGGATGATTTGGATGATGTCCAAAATGTCACGGCCAATTTTGATATGGCGAATGAATTGGTAGAAATGAGCGTGGTATAAGACAAAAACAGGCTAAATCTATAGTAGGCTATCACACCGTCAGAGGTTTCAAGCCTCCTCTGGCGGTGTTTATAGCCTCACCCACTAGCGTCTTTTGAAGCTCAATAAAACAAGGAAATGCAAAATCAATACAATCCACACTTCTAACCGAATGCCATAAGCAATCAGTGCCGGGGACTGCGGTTGTTGGGGAGTGGTATTCACTTCCTGCATGGGATACAATACGGGCATTTGCGGGTTAAGCGAGATAGCGGTATCCAAGTCCTCCATTACCCGGATTAAGGTTTTGACTTTAGCAGTTTGAGAGCGATTTTCGTCTTTCATTAGGATTACCTCTGAATGTTCATAATCCTATGAAACTCTATCCCTGTCTGCGTTTATGTCTGTCGAACCGGGAGGATTGTCTGATTTGGTGACTGACTTTTGCCAGATGTCGGAGTTCTGTCGGAGTTGGTCTCAGGCAGAGGAAAAGGGACTATAATCAGAGCAGGTTTACGGAATTAGGTGTTATGTCAAAACGTTCGCTCAGAGTTCACAGAGACCAGATTGAAAAGGCGAAAGAAGCGGTCCGGCGCAATCGCTTTGCAACTCAAAGACATTTAGCAGAGGATATAGGCTACAGTCTCTGTACTATCAACAATTTTCTAAATGGCAAGCCGGTTGATAATGAAAAATTTCAAGAAATCTGCCATAAATTGAATTTAGACTTCCAGGAAATCGCAGATTTTGAGAACGACAGTAATAATGATGATTCTGTAAACGATATAGCGGATCCCATTACGGAGGAAACTGAATCAAATGTTTCCAACTATGTGGAACGCCCTCCCATTGAAAATCGATGTTATCAAACGGTGTTACAGCCCGGATCCTTAATTCGGATTAAAGCACCGAAGCAGATGGGAAAAAGCGCTTTAATGACGCAAATCCTTTCTCGTGTAAAAAACAATGGCTATAAATCTGTAAGTTTGAATCTATTAGCAGCAGATGGAAAGGTTTTACAAGACCTCGATTCCTTTTTGAAATTGTTTTGCAGGGTCGTCAGTCGTCAGTTAAAGTTACCTTCAGATTCCCTGAATGATTTTTGGGAAGAAGATTTAGGCAGCAACTATAAATGCAATCTCTATTTTGAAGAATATTTATTAGAAAATCTTAATTCTCCAGTCGTACTGGCTTTAGATGAAGTTGACCGCCTTTTTCATTATCCCCATATTGCTGAAGATTTTTTTAGCTTGTTGCGATTGTGGCATGAAGAAGCCAAAAAGACAGAAATTTGGGGGAAATTGCGGTTAATTTTAGCTTATTCTACCGAAGTCTATATTCCTTTAAATATTGATAAATCGCCGTTCAATGTGGGAGAGCCGATTTTCTTGCCCGAGTTTACCCCTCCACAATTGGAAGAATTTGCACGACAGCAAGGCGTAAACTTGGAGAGTGAGGAGATTGAAAAATTGATGAATTTAATCGGAGGACATCCCTCTCTATTACAAATGGCAGTTTCTCGCTTGAAGCGGCAGGAAATTACCTTTGACAACCTGTTGGACACGGCGGCTACGGAAGCTGGGATTTATACCGATCGCTTGCGGACTCATTTAGGGTATCTACAACAGAACCCCCTTTTATCTCAAGCCATGAAAGCAGCGGTTGCAACCTCTGACCCCATCCGACTAGAGTCAAAGCTGGCTTATCAGTTAGAAAGTTTGGGTTTAGTTCATTTAGAGGGGAATGATTGTCGAATTGCCTGCGATTTATATCGGCAGTATTTTCGCGATCGCCTTTAAAACTTAGACCAAACTGCCTAAGCGCTTGTTGATGTTAGATGAATCAGACAGCCTCGTGATTTAACTTGGCCATACTACCCTAAACCACCATATATCAAGGATTATATCGAAGATTATGGAACCCTTTGAATCCTCCATTTATCAAGTTGGCGGTAGTCTGCCTGCAAATGCTCCAACCTATGTGGTCCGACAGGCAGATACAGAACTCTATGAAGGCTTAAAAGCTGGGGAATTTTGTTACGTCCTCAACTCGCGGCAAATGGGTAAATCCAGTTTGCTCGTCAGAACAATGGACAGGCTACAACAGGAAGGGTTTATCTGTGCTTCTATAGACTTGACAAAAATCGGGAATAAAAATGTAACGGCTGCTGAGTGGTATAAGGGGATTTTCTATGAGTTAGTTAAAAAACTCAATTTTTCGGGTCAAATTAATCGGCGAACTTGGTGGCAAGAGTTAGACGGAATACCCGTTGCTCAACGATTATCTGAGTTTTTTGAAGAAGTCGTTTTGAACCAACCCGATGATGACCGTCAGTTTATTGTATTGGTAGATGAAATTGATAGCACTATTTCGTTAGACTTTGAACTAGATGACTTTTTTGCACTGATTCGAGCTTTTCGGAATCTACGCTCCCAAAATCCCGCCTTCAATCGCCTGACTTTTGCCTTATTCGGGGTTGCCACCCCTTCGGATTTGATTCGGGACAAAACCCGAACTCCGTTTAATATCGGTCGGGGGGTCGAATTGTGTGGGTTTGAATTTGAGGAAGCCAAGAAGGGGTTAATGGCGGGATTTCCGAAAACGATAAAAGACTCGGAAACCCTATTACGGGCAATTTTAGACTGGACGGGAGGGCAACCGTTTCTGACTCAAAAGCTCTGTCAATGGGTGCGATGTGCGGGGACAACTCCGAATGGCAGGGAAACGGAATGGATTGCCGAATTGGTGCGGACGAATCTGCTGGAAAATTGGGAAGCGCAGGACAACCCGGAGCATTTAAAAACCATTCGCGATCGCCTGTTGCGCCAGGAGGACCGCGCGGGGCGGTTGTTGGGACTCTATCAGCAAATTTTGGACAGTGACGAGGGGGTGAAGGGGAATAGCAGTGATGAACAGATGGAACTCCGCCTCTCGGGTTTAGTGGTAAACCGCCGGGGACAATTGCAAGTGTATAACCGGATTTACGCGGCAGTCTTCGATCGCCGGTGGGTGGAACGGGAACTCGCCCACCTCCGCCCCTACTCCGAGGCGATCGCCGCCTGGTTAAAATCTAATCGGCAGGATCAGTCCCGACTCCTGCGGGGGGAAGCCTTGCAAGATGCTTTAGACTGGAAAGCGGGGAAAAATGTCAGCGTAGAGGATGAAGGCTTTATCTTGGCCAGTCTCCAGTGGAATTTAGAGGCAGAACGGCAAGCTAACGAAATTTTAGCCCAAGCCAAAGCTGAAGCCGAGCGCCTGCTCACCGAAGCCAAGGAAGGCACTAAACTGGAACGAGCCGCAGTCCGAGTGTTGCGGCTATTTGAAGCGGGGATGCCACAAATTGAGTTGTTAATCGATGCGATGCAGACTGGCCAACAGTTGCAAACATTGGTGGGGGAAAACCGCCCCCTGAGAGACTATCCCGCCACCAGTCCCCTGCTCACCTTGCAGCAAATTCTCGCCCGCATCCGAGAACGGAACCGCTTAGATGGGCATTCGGGTCCGGTATGGAGTGTGAGTTTTAGCCCGGACGGTCAAACCCTGGCGACGGCTTCAGAGGACGGGACGGCGCGACTGTGGGATTTACAGGGGAACGAACGGACCATCTTCCAAGGGCATTCTGACTCGGTATGGAGTGTGAGTTTTAGCCCGGACGGTCAAACCCTGGCGACGGCCTCCGATGACGGGACGGCGAGGCTGTGGGATTTACAGGGTAACGAACGGGCCACCTTCAAAGGGCCTTCTGTCGGGGTAAGGAGTGTAAGTTTTAGCCCGGACGGTCAAACCCTGGCGACGGCCTCCGATGACGGGACGGCGA
>CBFGOM010000117.1:0-20565 GCA_965650385.1 uncultured Oscillatoriaceae bacterium | reverse complement strand
CAGCAACGACACCCGATGCAGTCATTTCTTCAGCAATGGAAATTGCACCCGTATTACTGGTGAGAGTAATGTCAGTCCCCGTAATTGCCTGAGTGTTGATATTCGTGTTGGCAGTAAAATTAACAACACCTGTTGCTGTAATGGGATTAACAGTATTTATCGCACCCGTATTACTAGTAAGAGTAATGTCAGTTCCCGTAATTCCCTGAGTATTTATATCTGTGTTGGCGGTAAAATTAACCGCACCTGTTGCTGTAATAGAACTGCCTGTGGCGATCGCACCGCTGGCGTTGATCGTCATGCCGCCTGTACCTACTGTAATTGCTGAGGGAGCATTAACCGTGGCGGCATTGACCGTTATTCCAGCAAGTGGTGTACTATTACCCAAAGTACCGAATTCTACATTGCCAGTGCCTGCATTTACGGTGAGGGAACCGGGCCCATTAACAGAGACCCCTGTTGTGGTGACAGTGCCGCTATCACTATCGGTTTCCAAAACAATCCCGCTTCCAGGAAGGTTAATAGTGTTCGCCTGGGTGAAATCGATGCCGCCATTTGTATAAATATTGCCAAAAAGATTTAGGATGGCAGCATTTTCAATCGTCAAAGCGCCTAATTCATTGCCGTTGCTGCCGATCGCATCCAGGGAAATAGTTCCGGTGGGTGCAGATAAGGTTAACCGCTGATTTGCACCGGATATCGGACTGTTTTGGAACAGGATATTCCCAGTATTGGCAGTGATGGCAAGATCCGTAGTGAGTTGGGTTCCCCCGGTTGCGGCGGTGAAATCAAGGGTATTATTGACCGTAATTTGATCCGTGATGGCGGTTCTACCTGTAGTCATTACGGTTAAACTCTGTAAAGGAGTGAGACTCCCGATCGCACCCTGGAAGGTAATCGGACCCTCTCCAGCATTGAGGGTTAAATTGCGATCGCCATCCAGGGTACTAGCAAAGGTAATTGCACCCCCGTTGCCGGTACTTTGGATAGTGGCATCGGTGGCAAGGGTAACCGGTGCATTGAGATTAATCGTATTATTGGTAGTGGTGATGTTGCTGAGAGTTAGGGTACTGCCATTTAAGAGAATTGTGCCACCAGTTCCAGATACGGCACTGGCATCCAGACTGCCGGTGGCGATCGCACTGGGGGTAGTCAGGGAAATGGGACCGCCGTTCCCTGTTGCGCTAGAATAGGTGAGAATATCGCTGGTAGAGATGGTTTGAGTAGCAGTGAGGGTGACGGGTCCGCCATGGGTTGCCGCCGTGGTATTGAGTGTCCCCCCAGTGGTATCGATCGCACCGCTGGTACTGTTCAGGGTAATTCGATTGCCGGAAGTGGTGAGCGGGCCTGTGGTAATATTACCAGAGGATTGTAAGGTGAGGGTAGCATTATCGGTTCCCGAGAGAGTGAATCCAGTTGTAGTAATGGAACCCGGATTTAGAGGCGATCGCACCGTAACCGGATCGGCAAAGGTGACATTTCCCGATAAGGCGATCGGACCACTGCTATTGGTACGTCCAATCGTGAGGGAATTAAACCCATTTTGTAACCATCCTAAATCCGTGGCGGTTAAATCTAGGGTAGTCGCACCTGTATCGAATCCGCCACCCAAGGCGATCGCCAAGGATGGCGTAAAGGGTTGCAAAATTAAATTCCCGGTTCCAGAAACTGGATTATAGAAGTCAATTTCATCTCCAGTAAAGGTAATATTGCCGAGGATTGAAACCTGATTTCCATAACTTTGTTCCCCTGTCGTGGTTATATTTCCAGCAATCGTAGTCGTTCCCCCGGCATCAAGGGTGAGGGTTTGAGCATTGACAGTCCCCCCAAATTGGGTCATTCCTGTACTATTTACAGTTAAGTCAGCAACCGGATTAATATCACCCACGGCACCGCTAAACGTGACATTCCCGGAACCTGCAACAGCGGTTAAAGATTCGCTGCCAGTGGTGCTATTCAGGCGCTGGTTAAACTGAATATTTCCGCTGGCAGTAGTTCCACTCGTGTTGAGGAGGACCGATTGTGCGAGAGTTACATCCCCGGTAAAAATAATATCGAGTCCGCTACCCTCAGTAGCGGAACTATTGATATCGTTATAAAGAGTAATTTCCCCGGATACAGCATTGAGAGTCACGGTTCCGGCAGTAGTCGTCGGATCAGCAGCAGTTGTACTGGAATTAATGCCACCGAGGGTAATCATCCCGGTAGGAGAACTTACGGTAATCGCGCCACCGGAGGCAGTTGCGGAACTGGTATCCAGGGTTCCGGCAGAGGTATCAATATTACCCGTATTGCTCGTGAGGGTCAGTGTACCACCAGAATTGAGGATATTGCCAGTCTGAATGCTACCATCCGCTTGCAAGGCGATCGCCTCTCCCGTATTGCCGGTTAAGGTCCCGCCAGTGGTATTAATCGCACCGCCAGACCCTAACGCCTGAAGGGTGAGGGGAATATTGATATCCAGATTACCCGTTAGAGAAATTAACCCCCGGGTATTGCTACCGCCAATGGTAACCTGGGTAAATCCCGGTTGCAGTAAACTGAGTTCTCCCGCCGTTAAATCTAGGGTTCCCACTCCACTCGCCGTTGTTCCCCCGACTGTGATCGCCTGCGTTAAGGTATAAGGTGCTAGGGTTAAACTGCCACCGCCTGAAACCGCCTGCTGAAACTCAATTCCATCCCCAGTTAAGATGACATCCCCGATGATTGACAACGGACTCCCATAGCTTTGACCTAGGATACCCGTTGTGGTAACATTGCCATTAATCTCCGTGACCCCACCCGCATTGGTAGTGAGACTAACACTATTAACGGAACTGCCAAATTGCGTAGTTCCGGTACTGTTGACGGTAAATGCGCCTAACTCTGTTTGACTGCCAACTGCACCCATCAAGGTAATATCACCCATCCCCGCATTCAGGGTGAGGGGATGAGTGCCATCGAGGGTACTCCCAAAGGTAATCGGATTTCCCCCACTGGTGAGGGTGACTGAATTCCCCAAACTGACAGCATCACCAAAGGCGATCGCGCCGGTTGTCGTGATATTGCTATTCAGTTGCGTAGTGCCACCAGCATCCGTCGTGAGGGTTTGCGAAGCGATCGCACTATCTAAGAGAGTCGTCCCTGTACTATTCAGCGTGAAGGTAGCAAGTGGGTTGAGATTACCAACGGGACCCAGAATTGAAATATTGCCGGAACCCGCATTTAAAGTTAAACTTTGTGTCCCTACGTTGGTGGCATTCAGGGTTTGATTAAACGTAATCTCTCCACCGCCTGCGGTTCCCGAAGTCGTAAGGGTGGTGGTGGGTTGAATCAGGGTGACATCCCCGGCAAAGGCGATCGCACTGCCACTGCCTGCGGTTGCTGATGTATCAATATTGCCATTCAGGGTAATGCTTCCGGTCCCGGAAGTGAGGGTAATCGGTCCCGCCTGACTGGTACTAGCACCATCCGTCGTTGCGGTTATCAGATTACTCACAGCAATGTTACCATTAGGGGCCGAAATGGCGATCGCACCGCCATCCCCTAGGGTGGTACTGGTATTTAAGGTAGTTCCAGCAACCGTAGTAATATTCCCACTATTGCTCGTAAGTTCAATAGTACCACCAGGAGTGGTGATATTACTCGCGGCAACATCGCCATCCGCAACCAAGGCGATCGCTGAATCATTCGCACCGGATAAAGTTCCCCCAGTATAAGCGATCGTCCCCCCTGGACCTGGCGCTTGAATGGTGACGGAGGAATTAAAAGTAGCATCTCCTTGTAAAGTAATGGCATTGCTACCCGTTGCCGAACCAATAAACACGCGCTCAAACCCATTTTGAATCGCGGCAATGTCCGTACTGTCTAAATTTAATTGTGCTGTATTCCAAGTGATTCCCCCACCCACCGTAATCGGAGTAGTGTTAGAAAACGTTTCCACCTGGAGAATTCCCGTCCCGGCGATCGTCGTAGTCCCCGTGAGATTAATTTCATCCCCTTGCAATCTCACCGTCCCTCCGCCATTGGCAGTGACGGTACTATCTACTAAATTTACCCCTATCTCTCCCCCTGTTTCCTCCCCCACTAATGAAATGTTTCCGGTCGCCGTTGTTTCAATGATTGCATTAGAGAAGGACATCCCCCGGTTCAAAGTACCCGTTGATGCACCTGTTCCTCGAAGCACTATATTTCCGTCCCCACTCCGGAAAATCGGTCCCGTTCCTGACGCAGCAATGCCAAAATTATTGCTAGTACCGGGTCCACCCGTACCATTCAGAGTAATGCTCCCCGTTCCCAGTGTTTGAATTGTGGGACTGTTAGTGATTGAAATCCCTTCGTTATAAGTATTCCCAAACCCCCCAGTTCCAGTGAGATTGATATTCCCCGTTCCTGTAGTTTGGATCGTTACGTCATTCTGAAGCGCAATCCCTACGTTACTCACAAACATCCCGCCACTATCGCCGCCGGTTGCCGTAAACTCGATATTGCCATCGGCAGTAGAAACGAGAGTATTGGTTCCGTTCAGGAGTACACCAGAATTAGCGCCAAAACTGGTACTGTTACCGGCGATCGCTGTAAACTCAACTCTCCCAGTTCCCCCAGTTTCAATCCTTGTACCACTGCTAATGTTGATACCGATGTGACTCCCATAGTCCCCACTCCCACCCTTTCCAATCAAGCGGATATCTCCTGACGCCGAACTCACTACCGAATTTGTCGTGATGTTGATTCCGTTATTACTGGCAGTGCTAACCCCTGTACCCCAAGAGTTCCCACCTGTTCCCTGAAGTATAATTTCTCCCAAACCTGTATGTTCAAGGGTACTCGCCTGAATCTGGATTCCAATCTGTCCCCCATCGGATCCCGAACCCCCGGTTCCGGTGATGCTAATCATTCCCGTACCCGTGGTTTCCAATCGACTCCCATTCAGCAGTTGAACCCCATAATGATCGCTACCAGGATCCGCCCCTCCGAGCCCCGTTAAATCAATGTTCCCCCCGCCTGCGAGGATCGTAGTATTGAAGAGATCTACCCCAACTAGGGAAACCGCGCTCCCAGTACCGGATCCGGTAAAATCACCGCCGTTTGTCGCGATCGTTGCATTGACAATCTTGAGGTTACCGTCAGCAAAAAAGCTAACCGAACCGCCATTAGTGGTAATATTTTGATTAACTCGAATATTATTACCTGCATCCGCCACAAGTCCTACCCCAGCAGATGTGATATTAATCGGCGCATTAAAAGTAATATCATTACTTGCTTGTAAAAACACCTCCGCTGTGGCAGCAGAAATCGTTCCATTATTAATAGTATTATTAGTCCCTGGATCGGCAAAGTGGTCGTTCGCCGCTAACTCCCCTGGATTGTTCGGCCCTACGACAATTTCGATATTAATGGGGTCTAATAGTAAGGTCCCTAAATCCCCCAGGGGTGAGGATAAATTGACCGTCCCAGCAAAATCAAGATACTGCTTTCCCGAGACTTCGGCGAATCCACCATTGCCACCTTGCAACCCTCCTTTTGCGGTAATTTCACCATAGAATCGCATCGTTTCGTCCGCCCAAACGATAATTTGTCCGCCATCCCCTTGGACTAAACTATCAGCAGAAATTGCCGACGAGGTACTGACAAATGTGCGGCGCGCATTCGGGATTGTTCCCTCTCCTTGTAACTCACCGCCAATCCGAATATCACCCCCACCCAAAGTACCATTGGCATGAATTGAGGCATCCACTACCCCAATCCGTTCTCCCACAATTGTTACGCTACCGCCCCGTTCTCCCGACACATCCAGGGTTCCCGAGGCGATCGCATCCCCCAATTCCACCGGGCGACTGATTCCAGAACCCGATAAAGCAATGCTGCCATCCCCTTGGACTTGTACCTGATTAGCGTGAGATAAACCGCCCCCGGTGAGTAATTTCGGTAACGACATCGGGGTAATTTCCGAGGAAAACATCCCGGTTTGCCCCCCTTCGGGTTGAGTTGCTGCAATGTCTAAACTCAGCAGATGATTCGATTGGGAAATTCGTACCACACTTTCTCCGGGTACAGCAGCGATCGTAATTTGACCCCCTCTCGATTCCAAAGTCCCCACATTTAAAACCGTTCCTCCAATTAAACTTAAATGCTGTCCATCGGCGAGAGTTAAGTGACCTAAATTTGCGATCGCCCCGGGTTGGGTGAGATTAAACGCAAACTGAGACGGAGTTCCTACCAAATTCGTCCAGTTATTATCCCCCGTTGCATTAAACCAATGGTTGCCAAATCCAATCCCTGTTGCTGTTGTTACGGTCAAATCTCCCGGTAAATTTAACTGGGCATTGGCCCCAAATAATATCCCAGCAGGATTCATTAAAAACAGATTTGAAGGACCGCCGGTTATTTCAATTAATCCATTAATATAGGAGGCATTTCCTCCGGTGATTCGTCCTAAAATATTTTGAATCTCAGGTAAAGATTGGAAGTTCGCAACCTGTCCCGCATCGAGATTGAAACGCTCAAAACTGTGGAACAAATTGACCCCATCCGGCGATCGCTGTCCCCCCATAATCTCAAAGCGATTTCCCTCTGGGGTTACCAAAGTTCCCGTCCCATCTGTTGCAGGGGCGATCGGTTGGGCAAGGCATTTGCCCATTTCAATTCCAGGAACAGACAAAAAAGCAACAAATAGCACCCACATTTTGTTCATAATGCAATGAGTATCCCAATGGATAAAGTTCGTGAATACAACATGAAACAGGAATGAGATGCACCCAGGAATCCACTAGACAGGGGGAGAAAATCAGGGACTTTCTCAAAATTAATGACCTATATCCCGCTTTTTTAAAAGCAAAAACGATTGTTTGGCGGTGAAATGTGGTTGGTGGTCAGACTGATTCAATTCAGTCCTAACACCGTAGATGATCCCCTATTTAGAACCCGCCAGGATCCAGGATGTAGCCATTTTATGCCATTCTCTTAATTATTCCCAATCAGGATGATTAAATAACTGTGCTGACAAATTTTTTAGCCCAGGGACTCTCTATCTCCCAGTCTTACCTTTAAGTGAGTCAAATCTATACTCATTAGACCTCTTACAGAATTCCAGTCAATCCCCATTTTCAACCGAAATTAGGGGTATAAAGCCTGAATTTTGCGAGACTCTTACTTTTTAACTATAAAAGTATGTAAACGGTCTATATTAATGGCACGGGTACTTAAAAGATTGCGAAACTCACTTTTCCTCCACAATAACAGCCCTGGCAAAATCATCAAGAATTGCTCCAATTTGCAAGGCGGGGGCATCGATGATTTGAATAAAAGGGGGAATAATTTCTGTCGGAACTAATTCCTGGGGTTGAGTCCGAATCAAGATAGAACATTGAGACCCTTTAATGTTAGCAGCTTTTGATAATAATAAAACGGCCTCAAGTAAAGATTCTCCCGATTTTTGAACTCGGACCAAAACAGGTTTATCTTTTAAGTGTTGTTTAAGGATAGCATCAATTCCCTTATTTCTATGCACGGGAATCGCATCTAATCCTTGCATTAAAGCTAGGGCTTCAGAGTCTGCGGTTAAATAAGATTTTCGGCCTTGTTTTAGTAGATTTGAATCAGTTTTAAGGGGATTGACTAGTCTTTTTTGAGTCAATTCAACTGCATCAGCCGAAATATCCATGCCGATTCCGTGGCGGCCCCGAAGTTTAGCAGCGACCAAGGTTGTACCACTGCCACAAAAGGGGTCGAGAATTAAATCTCCTGGATGAGTAGCAATTTCAATAATGCGTTCTAGCAGGAGAATCGGCTTTTGGGTGGGATAACCTACTCGTTCTTTTGCTTTGGGATTCAGGTAGGGAATATCCCAGACATCGGATAAGGGAACACCTTTTTTGCTATCATTGAGAATGACTTCCCCCTGTTCATCCCGGGCGTAGACGGATTTACCCTGTGGATTGCGCGATCGCCTCTGCAAGATTTGGTCTACATTGGTAGATTCTGAATAATCGGTATAGTGAGTATTAAACGTAAATGAATCAGTTTTTGAATAAAAATAAATGGTTTGATGGGCGGGTAATAATCCTTTTTTGGAATTAGACCAGCGTTTGTAATACCAAATAATTTCAGACCGAAACTGGTCCAGTCCAAATACATCATTTAATAGGGAACGAATCAGATAATTCGCCGTAGCATCACAATGGACAAATATACTGCCAGAAGATTTGAGAACCCGATGCAATGGCACAAGTCGCTCATATAAAAATGAGGCATATTTTTTATGACAACCCCACAAATCATCAAAGGAGAACTCTTTGCTCCCATCTCGGGTTTTCAGTGTATGAGTTTTTTCGGTAAAAAAGGGCGGATCTAGATAAATGGCATCAACGGATTCATCCTGAATCTGTTCTAAAAGGTTCAGGCAATCGCCTTTTAAGACTTTCATGAGTAAGCTGTTGCGCTCAAGGCTTTAGCACTTTAGGAGATAATTTTAAGGGCTACAATTTCTAGGGGAAGAAGGCGGATTGATCCCCCCACTCCCCCTTAAGAAGGAGGGCTTTTACGCAATCTATAACATTGAACCCTAAAGGTCTAAGTCCTCAATGAATTAGACGAGTTGTGAGAGTAGGCAATTTAAACGACAACTTTAGACTAAAACGGAATTTCATCCTCTGGATCATCAACGGGAGGTTCTTTATAATAGGTTTTCGCTGGGGGTGGAGAGACTCTGGCGGCGGCAGTTGGTTCCGAGGGGATGGGGGTATGTGCGGCAGCCGATCGCCCTTTGTCTGTTGCAGCAGGGGCGGTGGATCGGCGCGATTCTAATGCCACCACATTGGTTGTGGGAGTTGCCTTACTCACAGAAGATGTACTCTCAGGTTGTTCCCCTAAACTATGGATGCGTTGTGCGACTAATTCAGCCCGTTTTTCCTTAAATCCTTCGGGACGTTCCACAGTATTCATGCTCAAGCGCCCTTCAATCACCACGCGATCGCCCACGCGATAGCGACTGTGAAGTTCTTGAGCAAAATTTCCCCATCCAATCACTTTTAAATTAGACGGCGGATCATTCTCCCGATAACTGGGAAACTCCACCAACATTTCGGCGATCGCTAAATTGTCGCTGGTATAGCGCAATTGCGGTTCTTGAATGATTTGTGCCATTAAAATGCAGTTATTCATAATCTCTTGGTGTTAACTAGAACTTAATTCGACAAAACCTCTCACAGCAATTAGACAAGATTGATTGCGCTTAATTTGGCTTTGGCTTCTCCCTCCTTTTATTCATTATCCATTATCCATTATCCATTATTCATTATATTATATCCCTCTGTGGAGTCCCTGTCCTACCCACCCGAGCAATTTTCCCGAGGGTGCAGGTGAGGCGATCGCCAGAAAAAGACGCCCTCAAGGGCGTCTCTTAAAATACCATAAAACCAGTCGCCGCCTTAATTATCCCCACTCATACTCATCTCGCCGCCCTCCTGTTCATGAACAAAATCCTGAACATACTTGCGGTACTGCATCAACGAGTTATCCACCCACTCGCGATCGGTACTGTTGGCGAAAATATGGACCATCGGTTCACCGGCATCCGGCAGAATCAACACCCAACTATCATCATGAGGGCGATCGAAAATCTTCACCCCATCGATTAACTCCAAATTATCCGCCGGGTGCGTTTCCACCAAATGACGCATCAGCGCCCCCTTCACCGTCCAAGGACAACGGACCGTCTGGGTTTTATGACAGACGCGGGGGACCTCAGAACGAACCTGTCCCAGGGATTGTTCCTGGACCGTCAGCATCTCAATTGCTTTAGCGATACAGAACATCGCATCAAATCCCGGATGCAGTTCCGGGAAAATAAAGCCCATATCTCCACTGCCGCCTAACACCACATTCGGATTCGTATGACAAGCTTCCATTAACGCTGTAGGATTGGCCTTGGTGCGAATCACCTTGCCATCATGACGACGGGCAATATGCTCGACTGCTGAGGACGCATGAACCGGCACAACCACGGTACTGCGGGGGTTCGTGGTCAAAATCATGTGGACCATCACCGCCGTTAATAACTCCCCTCGGATGGAACTGCCGCTTTCATCCACCAAAATCAACAATTCCCCGTTTGCCGAGACTTGTGCGCCAAAATTAGCGTGCAGGGCCTCCACCACCTGGCCGAGTTGTAACAGTAAATTCTCCCGTTCTTCGTTAACCGGTGCCATTTGACTCAAACTGGCATTCAGAACCACCGCATCGGACCCAAATTTGGCTAAAAGCTGGGGTAAAACCGCCCCGGATACGGCGTAAGCGTAATCAATGACGACTTTGGAGTTGCTATATCGAATCGCTTCTACATTCAGGTGTTTTTCAAACCCGGTACTGTACAAATCCAGCACTTGACTCGGATAGGCCATATTGCCAATTTCTTGAATTTGGGCGCGGCGAAAATCTTCCTTAAAATACGCCCCCTCGATTTTCTTCTCCCGCGCCTTGGAGATATTGATACCTTTGTTGTCAAAGAACTCAATCAGCAAGGAATCCGGGCGTTCTGGGTGCAAGCGCACATGAAGTCCACCCTCTACAGAAAGGGTGGGGACGATATAGCGGGCGACGGGTATCGCTGTTGCTTCCAAGTTTTGGACATTGGTGCCGACGGACATCAATCCGGCAATTAAGGACCGGGAAACCATGCGGGAGATGCTGCGTTGGTCTCGGGATACGGTAATGCTGGCACCGGGTTTGAGGGTGGACCCGTAAGCGGCCCCTAATTTCACGGCAAATTCCGGGGTGATATCGATGTTGGCGAGTCCGGAGACCCCGCGTTGGGCGAATAGATTGCGTTGGGCGGCCTGACCCCAAATTAAATTAATGTTGAGGGTGGCACCGGATTCAATTTTTTTGCTAGGCCAGACACGCACTCCGGGGCTGATTTGGGCTTCTTCTCCGACGGTGGAGAGGGACCCAACGACTGCCCCTTCGAGGACATGAGCACGGCGGTCTACCCGAACGCCCCGACCAGCTACACAGGCTCTTAAATGGGCTTCATCGCCGATGATTGCACCATTCCAGACGATGGGTCGTTTGAGGTCAGCATCGGCTCCTATGGTGACGTTATCGCCGAGGACGGTGCCGGGTTCAAGTTTGGCCCTAGCCCCGATGCGGCAGTTGTCGCCGATGACGACGGGGGTTTCGATTTTGGCGGTGGGGTCGATAAAGGTGTTTTGGCCGACCCACAACCCGGGCGATCGCAATTCGTATGCAAAATCTAGTTTGACTTTTTGCAAGAGGCCATCATATTGCGATTCTCGATAGGCGTCTAAATGGCCGACATCACACCAATATCCTTCGGCGACATAGCCATACATGGGGTCGCCTTTTTTCAGCAATAGGGGAAATAAATCTTTGGAAAAGTCGCTTTCTTGATTGGCGGGTAAATAATCCAGGACTTCCGGTTCTAGGATATAAATGCCGGTGTTGACCGTATCGGAAAAAATTTCACTCGTTGAGGGTTTTTCTAAAAATCGCTGAATTCGCAGTTGCTCATCGGTAATGACGACCCCAAATTCTACGGGGTTGGGAACTCGGGTCAAGACTAAGGTAGCTTTTGAACCCTTTTCTTTATGGAATTTAATGGCGGCGGTGAGGTCAAAATCGGTGATGCTGTCGCCGCTAATCACCAAGAAGGTTTCATCCAAAAGTTCGGCAATATTTTTAACACATCCAGCGGTTCCTAGGGGTTGATCCTCTTCCACGGCATAGGTCATTTGAACCCCAAATTCGTTGCCGTCTTGGAAGTAATCTCGCATGACGTCCGGCAGGTAGTGCAGGGTGGCAATAATTTCGGTAATGTTATGCCGTCTGAGGAGATTGACGATGTGTTCGGCGATGGGTCGATTCAGAATGGGGACCATCGGTTTGGGTAAGTCGCAGGTTAGGGGTCTGAGCCGGGTTCCCGAACCGCCTGCCATGAGCACTGCTCGCATAATTCCTCCTTGATCGTTTTTATTTTATGGGGTAGTCGCAACATTACGGGTCATAATGTGCAAGCTTTTGTCGTACTCTAGTATGCTATGCCACTCGCGCTGCTTAAGTGTTTCAGGAGCGATCGCCTTGCCCTCTAAAGCCTCCGGAATCTGGGTTCTGGGGTAGAGGTTGCCCTCGGTTTTGCGCTCTTGATTTTGCCTTCATGAGTGTCGTGGGCGTCTTTCTGTTGGTGGTACAGCTTTAATCGTTGGGCAAAGGGTACTACCCTGTCTCCATCCTCCAGATAGATGTTAGGACCCCAGTCCCATGAATACCAGGCGATCGCCGTTTCCATCCCACTCCCGAGATTCCTCCCCATTCCCCCCGATGGTGGCTCCTCGCCTGGGTCTTTTTTTCCCCCTAATCCCTGCCGATGACTCGGGGGGAGGGGATTAATCTCAATGCTTTTTTCCATGACTCGACAAGCGCTATAGTTAACGGCAGATGGAGAGTTGAGGCAGCCCGCAAAAGTCGTCTTTTCTCCCTTAAGTTGCGATCGCGCCTCGGGTTACTCTTTCTCACCGATACCACAAAACGCGCGCCAACTCTGCCACTGAGATCACAAACCGCCCAAAATTAATGGGATACTACCCCTGATTTAGGGTGCAAATGCCTCTGTCATTCCAGTCATACTCACCAGATGCGATCGCCAGGAGTAGCAGCAAATCAGTGAGATCGAGTACCCTTATAACTAGAATATTGATAGAAGCAGTTCATCATAACCGCTCTTGACAATTACTCTTTAGGTCGCCCAAAGGTCAAAACATCCCTGGGTAGCCTGAAATCCAACATTAATGCTTAGGGGACTCAAGACAATGATGCAGTTAGTAGGTTTAGCCTTGCTGGTTCTGTATGCTGCTGGAGGGTGGAAGTTCTGGAAGGGGTTTAAACGGACCAATTTTACTGAGGGTCGTCTGTACTTAACCCTCTTATGGCCCGTTTTGGTCGTCAATAAGTCTTATCGTAAGAATTTTACCAAAGCCCTCAAGGGTCGCTAATCTCCCACGGACTCCCCATCCCAATGCGTAAAATAATCAGGCCAATCCTAGGGATAATGGTTCATGTCTAAAGCTTCCAATAGTAGTCCACCCCATGCCGAATTCTCAGGCCCTGACCCTTGGCAACCTCGGCTTTCTCCGGTGGCATCTCGCTTTAATCAAGAGTATCAGGGGGACCCGATTGAACTTCCCCCCGAGGTAGAGTCGATGCCGATTTTTCACGATCGCGTTTCCGGCGTGTTACAAGCGGCTCAAGTTTCTCCGTTTTGGGAGATTGCTAAACCTAAAAAAAATCAGCGCTGTTTAGATATTGGCTGTGGGGTCAGTTTCTTAGTCTATCCTTGGCGAGATTGGGAGGCTTATTTTTATGGTCAAGAAATCAGTACCGTGGCGCGAGATGCCCTGAATTCTAGGGGTCCGCAATTGAATTCTAAGTTGTTTAAAGGGGTTTGTTTAGGACCCGCGCATCGTCTCAGTTATGGTGAAGATGCCTTCGATCTGGCGATCGCCACGGGGTTTAGTTGCTATTATCCTTTAGCGTATTGGACGGATGTCCTGGCCGAAGTCAAACGGGTTTTAAAACCCGAGGGTTCTTTTGTTTTTGATGTGGTCAACCCGGAAGCAACTCTCGCAGAAAATTGGGGAATTTTAGAAATGTATCTGGGCACTGAGGTGTTTTTAGAACCCATCACAGAATGGGAAAAACTGATTAAAGCCTCTGGCTGCAAAATCATCAAGCGCTCAGAAGGAAAGCTCTTTTCAATGTATAAAGTTAAATTTGAATAGCCAAAATTAACACCCGATCGGGTGCAGCTACACAGCCCGCCCCGTCGGGCTATCTTTCAAAATCAGATGTGCTATCCAATCTTTTGCGGCCCCGATTTATGACAGTAACTCCCACAATTTGGCTGATTGGTGGTACTAGTGAAAGTCGGGAACTCGCTCAAGTTCTAGCTTTGAATCACCTTCCCTGTACGATTTCGGTCACTACGGAATCAGCCCGATCGCTGTATCCCTCTCATCCCCTGTTACAAGTATGGGTCGGTCAGCTAGAAGGCGATCGTCTTCAAGATTTTCTCACATTGCACCATATCAGCGCCATCCTAGACGCGTCACACCCTTATGCAATAAATATCTCCCAATTAGCCATAAAAACCGCTCAAAAGTATAATTTACCTTACTTGCGCTATGAGCGACAGTCCGTAGATAGCTCACAAGTCACCAATGATCACGCCATTAAACATGACCAAATTTTCAACTTACCCAGCTTTGAAACCTTAATTGAGGGAGAGTATTTAGCCGGAGAGCGAGTATTACTGACCACAGGATATCGCACATTGTATTTGTTTCAACCCTGGCAAGAGCGATCGCTGATGTATGCGCGGGTACTTCCAGCAGTCGCCTCCCTGGAAGCGGCCCTCGCTGCCGGATTCACCCCCGATCGCCTCATCGGGATCCGCCCCCCGATTTCCCTGGAATTAGAACGAGCACTCTGGCAGCATTGGCAAATTACCCTAGTCGTCAGCAAAGCATCCGGGACTCCCGGGGGAGAACTCATCAAACGCCAACTGGCAACAGAACTCGGGGTCAAACTCATCCTCATCGATCGCCCCCTTGTCATCTATCCCCAACAAACCGATGACTTATTTACTGCTGTCACCTTTTGTCACACCCACTTGTGCGATCGTCTGGGTTATACCTAAACTCTTCCTCCTCTCCATCAGGATGAAACCTCCCAATTTGCTGAAAGTTCAGAAATCCGGCAAATTTGGATGAAGTCCTTAACCCGTTGAAAAAAGGGGATACCTGAGTTAGGGAAGATCAACCCTTCCCCCAAAACCGAGAATCTTGATGCCCCAACCCGAGAGAAAGTAAGGGAGAATGAAAACAGACGCGATCCGTGTCGGGGTTAATCAAGATTTGAGCAGATTATGGCTAGAGTTGTTATTGAAAACGTTTACAAAAGTTATGGCGATCGCCGAGAAAAACCGACGCCAGTCCCACCAGACAGCATATCGGCGACTGATGACCCCTCTACCCCGGGGTTAAAACCGGCCCAGATTTTGAGGCGGATTAACCTCACCGTTGAAGATGGCGAGTTTATGGTTCTGGTGGGACCGTCAGGATGTGGCAAAAGTACGCTATTACGCTTGATTGCGGGATTGGAAGAATTAACTGCCGGGAATATTTGGGTAGGCGATCGCCTCCTCAATGACCTCCCCCCCAAGGACCGCGATATCGCTATGGTGTTTCAAAACTACGCCCTCTATCCCCATCTCAAGGTTTATGACAATATTGCCTTTGGGTTGCGGCGAACTCTGGTGATGAATGAAGCAACATCCGAGGGAACTCAGGCGGGAGAAGATGCCCCCTCGGTCCCGAATTGGGCGGAAGATGCCTTAGTTGCCATGACGCGCAATCTCCCCAAATACCTGCGCTATCTTTCCCCAAAAGAACGGGAAGTAGATCAGCGAGTCCGAACCGTGGCGGGGTTACTGCAAATCGAAGCATTACTCGATCGCCTGCCGAAACAACTCTCCGGGGGTCAAAAACAACGGGTGGCCCTGGGACGCGCAATGGCACGAAATCCCCAAGTGTTTTTAATGGATGAACCCCTGTCTAATTTAGATGCTAAATTGCGGGCGGAAACGCGCAGTCAAATCGTCAAATTGCAGCGACAGTTAGAGACAACGACGATTTATGTGACCCATGATCAAACGGAAGCGATGACGATGGGCGATCGCATTGCGGTGATGAATGCTGGACAAATTCAACAAATTGCCGCCCCCTTGGAACTGTATCACCGACCGGCGAATCTGTTTGTCGCTGAATTTATTGGGTCACCGCCTATGAACTTTATTCCGGTACAGTTTAAGGCCCCGTTATCCATTACCCACGACTCGTTTCGGTTTACCTTACCGGAATATTGGGGGACTGCGTTACAAGGGTATGATGGGCGATCGCTCATTTTAGGAATTCGTCCCGAACATCTGAGTGTGAGTCCGGCAGCGACTAAAAATATGAAAGTGAAAGTAGATTTAGTCGAGGCGTTGGGTTCGGAAACCTACATTGTGGGTACATTGCCAGACCATGACCTCCCTAAACCGATTCAGGCGCGAATTGAACCCGATTGGATGGTGCATCCGGGGGAGGAGATTTGGTTGGCGATCGCCCTCGAAAAAATTCACCTGTTTGATCACGAAACGGGACGGGCAATTTTTGCCACTAACCATTAAAGGTCGATGCTGGGCGGGTGATGGCAGACTCCAGGCGATCGCCCCCTAGGAACTAGGCGATATTCACAAAGTGGTTATTTTAGCAACTAATTGTTACAATTTTTAATGAAAGCCCCAAAACCCTTATAAATTGGAGTTTAATTTGATGATAGAACCACAACCGCGCAATCAATGGAATTGGGGATTTACCCCCAGTGCAGAAAACTGGAACGGTCGTTTAGCGATGATCGGGTTTATGGCTGCCGTCATCCTTGAACTCACCACAGGTCAAGGTGTTCTGCACTTTTTAGGCATCCTATAAGCCGGTTCAGACCCCTGATCTGACCGGAAATAAAAACAGCGTGGGGAGTTCCGACGGGAACCCCCGATTTTTTTTTTGCGAGATCGGATGATCTACCCCATTTTGAATATCTGATGTTACCCTAATCGTGCGATCGCACTTGGGAGTCCCCGAATTAGAGACGCGACCCAGTATCGCGTCTCCCGGATTCAACCTTATCCCTTAGCGGATGTACTCTTTCAGAATGCTATTGCGATTGGGATGACGCAATTTCCGTAACGCTTTCGCCTCTATTTGCCGAATCCGTTCCCGGGTCACATTAAAAATTTGACCAATTTCTTCTAGGGTTTTCATCCGGCCATCATCTAACCCATAGCGTAAGCGCAGTACATCCCGTTCCCGAGGACTTAGGGTATCCAGAACACTTTCGAGGTCTTCACGTAATAGATTTTTAGAGACTTGATCTTCTGGAGTTTCCCCATCGGACTCAATAAAATCGCCCAATCTGGAATCTTCTTCCTTACCAATCGGCGTTTCTAAAGAAATAGGTAACTGAGCAGATTTAGCAATAAATCTCAACTTTTCGATGGTCATTTCCATCCGAGTTGCGATTTCTTCTTCCGTCGGTTTGCGCCCCATTTCCTGGGACAAAAGTTTGGTGGTTTTTTTAATCCGGGAGATCGTTTCATACAGATGAACTGGAAGACGAATAGTCCGGGATTGATCGGCGATCGCCCGGGTAATCGCTTGCCGAATCCACCAAGTCGCGTAGGTAGAAAATTTATAACCCTTTTCGTGATCAAACTTTTCAGCAGCCCGGATTAAACCCAGACTCCCTTCTTGAATTAAATCTTGGAACGAAAGTCCCCGATTCATGTATTTTTTAGCGATCGACACCACCAGACGGAGGTTCGATTGCACCATTTTATCTTTAGCCCGTCTGCCGCAATGAAGTCGATGGCGAAATTGACCCACGGTCATCTTCACCGCATCTGCCCACTCCGCATCGTAGGGTTCGCGATGTAAATGATCACACAGATGTTCGCGAATCCGCTCTAATTCTAATAAATCGGCAATTTTGCGAGCGAGCTCAATTTCTTCATCGGCACGCAACAGTCTAATACGCCCGATTTCTTGCAAATAAAGCCGAATAGAGTCTTCCGTATAATGCTTCTTCTTAGGTTGTGCCCGACGACGACTGGAGCGAGACTTTGTTGCTTTTCCGTCATCGTCTTCTGAGACCGCCTCTAAAAATTCATCGTCATCAATAGAGATGAGAGGTTCGTCATCCGTCTCAATTAATATTTCTAAATCATGCTGAGATTCACCGATCGATTGGATATCGGTGTTTTCAATAGGTGCCAGTACGTTATTAGCCTGGGTCATGCCGCGTTCCTCATGCTCTATCACGAAACAATCAACTAACAAATTTGTGTGATTGGGGGATGTGCTAACACCCGGGCCGATCACTGAGTTTTACCAACCTTAGACCTGTCAAAAGCGGATCATGATGCAACTGCCTTGGACTCCAAATCAAGAGACGATTGCCTCCGGCGAGAGATCGCCCGTCGGTGATGAGGGTCACCACGCGCCCCATTTTTTCTCTTCAGGAGATGAACGGATCCGATGGCTAGTCACTTCATGCCTCACTCAACTGCTGCTGATCAGGAAAGGGGGTTCGATACATCACTTACTAAACATACCTTCAGGGCTATTTAGAAGCGGAAATCAATCAAGATTCTCTGCGGTCCCGATAAGACCTTCCCGATTGTAGCCTTTTTCACAAAAATTGCACCTTGGTTTTCATTGTCGTTTGTTTCTGGGGTTCTCATGTCCCGAAATCAGGAGTATCCCGATCTCGCTGCGGGTTGACATGATAACCTTGATCTAGGCACTTTAACAAGGTTCGTCTTGTTTTAGAAGGCATCATGACTGAATCCCTATTCTCTGCTCGGTAAACGATTGCCATCCATTCAGACGGTTGTACTCATCTTCATGTCTGGGATCTTTCCCCTCAAGACTTCCAAATAATCTAAAAACTGTCACTGCACCCATTTTTACTTGATTTCCTTAAATTTACTCACATCCAAAGACTTAGCCGTTACTTAATTAGGCGGTCATTCAGCATTGATGAGTGGTCAGATTCGGTCAGACCCTGTTTCTTCCTCACCCCCTAGTTGCATGAAATTGTAGCAAACTGTTCAGTCATTGGCGACTCTATTTGAATGAACTGAGTCACAAAATCCATCTCTCTATCCAATCTGGATGCAACCGATGACTCACAGGTGATCTCCTCGCAACTGATCAAGATGGGGACCGAGTGTTTTACTTAGGCTAGATTCCCTCCCTATAGCCCATTGCTTGGGCATAGTTTTGGTTTTTTCCTTTTACTCTTGCCACCCCTGATTGTTGAGAAGAAGTTGGACCCCTCCTGTTGCAATTGGATTGAAATTCGTTTCGAGAGGAAATGATGCTGGCATTGGTGGGAGTAACCCCTAATAGAACAGACACCAACCGATTCAGAGGACACTTTGTTTTTCCCCCTTTGGGGAGTTGGGTTTACAATGCCTCATGAAATGAGTTTTTCGGTGCAACCCCTACTTTGTCCTAGGGTTACGACAATTGTAATGTAGGAGTCTGATTTTTTCAGACCACCAACTAGTGAACGTCAGGGAAGGGTGGTTATGCTTCCCGATCTCAAGGGGGGTTGAAATTGCTGTGATTGCGTTTTCAACTCCAATCGTTCCAGTGTACTGACCTCCGGTAAGTGGTTGTTATGGGTTGTCGTTCCATAATGACCCGCTTCAATGACGGTAGTTTACTGAGTTATTCTAATCAATCAACCCAAAAGTTGACAGGTAGAGATGAATCTTCAATTAACATTCCCCCATTTGCGAACGGATCGACATCTGTGCTTTTTTTTGTCGCGATCGGGATGGCTGTTCTTTTCATTCTCATTCTGACACATCTAGCTCGGTTAGGTTTGATAGGTAAGGGGTTTCTTGAACTTCCACAGAATAGATTGATGACTCAATCCCTTTTTTTGTGGCACTGATTAGGCTGACGATCGCGATCGTCTCTTGACTTCAGTGCTGATCCATGTATTTTTTAGGACATTGATCGCGGTGAAGTGATCGCGGTGAAGGAACCGATTATCTCCCAAGAACAGGGGTTGGTAACCCCTTTGTTAAATTTTGTGAAACTTGTGGAGTCGGCTCAAATTTCCTCGGGGTAGAGTGGACTGCACGACTGCCACAGGCGATTAATTGTAACGAAATGATAACCGGCTCGCAATAACTCAGGAATTAATTCCTCGGCGATCGCCGCGACGTCCTCACCACCGTGCCATCCATCATGCAAGACGATATGAGACCCGTTCTGAACCTGCTTCAAAACGCGGTCCACCACCACGGATACCCCGGGTCTCCACCAATCCTCTACTACCACACTCCACATGACGGGGCGATAATTCCACTGGTGCAAATGGCGCAAGATTCCCGGGGTAAAGAACCCGTTAGGGGGTCGCACGTCGCGGATCTGGGTTTTGACTTGTTCAAGATCCCAGTCACAAGCGTGAGCGATCGCCGCTTGGTTTTTCTCTAAACTTTCCCGCAGTTGAGTCGGACTCAGGCGGGGAAATGACCGATGTTCATATCCATGTAACCCAATCCAATGTCCCCGTTCATAGACCGCTTTGGCAACCGAGGGCGATCGCTCGACACAAACCCCTAACCAAAAAAAGCTGGCTATAATTCCGTAGCGGTCTAACACCTTGAGTAATTCTGGGGTGTATTGCGCATGGGGTCCATCATCAAACGTTAAGGCGATCGCCGGTTCCGTATTCTTTCCCGACCACAGACACTTAGGAAAGCTCGGTTGCAGAATTCTATAAAACAGCGGATATAAGGGCGCAAATCTCATGAGCAAATCTTGATTATTCTGGATCAAATTTAACCGTTGAGGCGAGTTTTATCCCTGATGAGCCTAAAATAATTTCCGCTCACAAATAGATCCTACTCTCGCCCCAAAAACCAGACTCGTAAAATTAGCTTCTTTACCCTAT